>JAYUOQ010000565.1:0-17471 GCA_043760685.1 Armatimonadota bacterium
AGGTCTTGGCTCTTCTCTAGGCTGCCCAAGCACATTTGGATGTCTTCGCGTCCGCCGTGCAGGGGAATGACAATACTGACCGTTGGCCAGCTCTTTGGCTTTTCGGGGTTCGTCTCGGCGATTGGTCGCTCATCCCAGATGCCTTTGAGTATCTCGGGAATTTCGATTCGTTCTGCCATTCCGTACGCCTGAGGGTGCGTCGGGTGGAAATCTCGCTTAAGCTTATCCTTGTCCCAACCAAGCCACATGTTTTGATACCATTCTTGAACCAGTTCATGTTTATGGCTCCATGTCGTGATTTTGCGGTGAATCCGCTCGTCTGGTCCGGCATAACTGAGGTGATGGATAACTCCGTGCTCGGGAGTTAAAGTAAGTGGTCGGCCTCCATGGAAGTCCCGAATGTAAACGTGTTCTACGATAGTGAGATCGATAAGGATGGCGGGTGCAAGTTGCTCCCTTGGGCGAATAACGTACCTGGCAGACTTCCAGTAGGTGTCCATGTGAGCATAGACCCTCTCAGCAATTTCGCCTTCGGCGAGTGTAGTAAGCGTTTTGAGGAGTAAAGGTTCGATGACTTCATCACCATCCGGAATGAGGGCATATTTGTATCCTCTCGTTTTAGCTTCCTCGTAGGCTTCGCGGCGATGATCTGTTTCGTTGTCCCAGTCTCCGAGGATTACTTCGGCTCCGGCACGTTCAGCTTCTTGAACTACATTCTCCCAGTCGCCTGGTGTGGCATTCCAAGAAGTACGAGAAATAAATGCCAATACTGGACCAAAAGGTCTTGATGCTTCGATGGATTTGGCAACAAACCACCAATCATCGTGCAAGCACAAAACGACGCATCTTTTACCACTCTTCAATTCTTAACTCCCCACTAGCAGAAACATAGGATATGACATTTCGTGCCATTTCTCTCTTAAACCTGCTTGAAAAGTATGAAATATTAAGAAATTGGGTATTGACCCAGCAATCGTAGTTACAGAGGTGCAAGCTTGATAGTTTAATCCCTGAATCGGATCCAGCGTTAATAATGCCATTCATGCCACAACCAAGATCTAACTAGCGCGGCGATTTAGTTGGGGCTGGTTTATATTTATTTCTTGAGAAGCTCGATACTTTTAGCGATTCCTTCTTGAACTGCCCTATCGTCATCAGTTAACGGTTTTGGCGAAACAAATAGCACCGCGACCTGCCTTCCGTCAGGCAAATTAAAGAGAATATCTCGTTTGTGCTTCCAGCCCTTTTCCGTCTGTTGATCGAATTCCCAAATCGCCGCCGGGCTAGAATTCACCTGAGATTCTTTGATGCTTTGGAGCTTGTATTTTGTTTTGTAAGCTTTCTCAAATGACTGATTGAACGCCTGAACTGATGCTAGTGGTGCCTGATCTCCATTGGCGTGATTGACCTCAATTCGAACCGTTGCCTTATCGTCAGAATCTGACGTTAGCTCAATTGAGTCCCGGTCATCAAGAATATGAAAATCTTGCTCAATCGACCATCCGTCAGGAATTCCGAACGTTATGCCTGGAGGCGTGAACTGAGCGGTTCCCCAATCCGAACCCTCTTCCTCAGGTGTTGGAGCATTACTGACAATGGGCGGCGCGGTTTCAACTGGTTGCACGGCAACAACCGGTGCAGTATACGTGTTTTGAGTCGGTAAACGAGAGCAAAGCAGTGGTCCGCAACAGCAAAAGACGCCAAGTCCCAGGGCAATTTTGGCGACGAGAGCATATCCACTTCCTTTTGTACTGACCGTAGAATCGGTCGAACTGCTTGAAGTACTAGTAGCCTGAGCATATCCATTTGATGTGGCTGAGCCTTGGTCTTGTGTGGGAGCATATCCAATCCCCCTAGATAGAAATATGGAGTGCTCTAAGTAGGCAATTGCCCGGTCCAAGTCCCCGTAGTGGTGCGCCAGGTGCGCCATTCCGTCCCAGCCTCTAGGATCAAGAGGAAACTCTTCGGTTGTATAGGCGTAAAACCGATAAGCCCCCTGTTCGCCAATCTGGGCGATAATATCCTCAATGGTTAGATCAGGGTTCATTGGGAGGTAACGGGGCGACGAAATACGATCTGGTTGAATGTATAGGTGGTACTTTTTTGTCCAAGAAGCGTTGCCAAACACCCAGCAGTTTGCAAGATGTCGATATTTTCCACCCGCACGTAGTCCCAACCCTGCATCGACATATCGTTTAAGACTTTCTGCAAATCGCTTGCTACCTTGCCTGGACCCTCTGAGCCAAATAGGTTCACTTTAACTACACCCATGAAGGGAATCACCACATACTCGAAACGCATAAGCAAGACTGTACCGCCAGGTAAAACGATAAAGATAGGCTTAGTCTTTCTTCTTCTTTTTCTTGAATTGGTGTTCAAGAACCCTTACGGGAAGCATGAGAACTGAAACAACTACCTTGAGGCAAGAAGACAACACTTCGTCGAACATCTTCGAACCCTTCTCACCCAGCAGCGGTGATAAGATGATCCGGAAAATGATAAGGGTTAAAACTGGTCCGAGTATGAACGTAAGAACGAGGCTATAAAGGCTTCTTAAGCTCGATCCAATTGAGGCGAATGCAATTGGAATGAGAAGAATCAAGGCTAGAGAGATTCCTCCAATGGCTACGAGCCAAGAAAAAGGTCTTAGATTGATGCACTTGACTCCGGTGCTTAAAAGCCTTGAGCCGCATGTTGTGCAGCAATCTGAGGTCAAGAAACTTGCGTGTCCATCTTGGCATACCCGCTTGCCAAGGGTGCATTTGCACGTTCCGCACCAGTTGCTCCCTTCTGGCCAGAGCTTCTTGCACCCGAGACACAAAATCAAGACCAGCCCCCGGGCATTGTCGCTCCTAGGTCCTCGAACGTTATGAACCGGAATGAGACATGAGTTGTGCGTTTACATTGTTCGCTGAGGTGAATCAGACGAAGTGACCCGGTGGTGACAACGAGAACTTTTAGATCTTCCATCTTGAATATTTCCTTATGCCTGCCACTTTTTGCATACCGTTCATAGCCATCGGTCTTCCTTGCAAAATTCCTTCTACTCACATGACCCATATCCGCTTCTATGAATACCGGGCCATATTTCCCAACAATTAAGCCGTCTGCCCTAATTTCATAAATCTTATCACCTATGTGAACCGAATCCCTGATTTGTTGCTCAAACCTCCAATCCGTCCAACCTCTTTTTACCAGAGCAATTCGCACGTTTGTAACAGCTAGGGCGTGTTGCAAGTACCGTGGCGAGGGCGGACGAACGACAAGTAAGGCGTGAATCCTTTCACCCACAACCTCATGTGCTCTCACTCCTGCAATATAGAGGTGTTGGGAGTGATAGGGCGTATCCAATACTTTCAAGAACCTTGCATGTACAAGCGCAGCCAACCTTCGGTTTGCCCGGCTTATCGATTCAAAGTAGCCAAGGGTAATTATTTGATCCCGGCTAAGGACATGGCTCAGGGCTACATCTTTTATGAGCTTCACGTCACGCACGGTTACCATCACAACCAATCCTCCAAATCTAAGTTCGAATCTGGTTCATGCTTAGTCTCTGGCTTGGCTTGTGGCGATTGGGGCTTTGTGAGCCGGGCTAACACCAAGTCTCTGAACTTTGATATCTTGGCTCGTGAGCTAGCTTGAGGTGGTGGGCGAAATTGTACGACAAAGGTATCCGCGTTTCGCATCATCACAATTGCCTCACCAGTCTGCAGGCTTCGCATGGACTGATCGTCAAATCCATCTGGCAATTCTTTTCCGATATGGACTGCGTCTTCAAAGCCGCACTGGAAGATGACTTGGATGCCGACGTTGTTGCGAATGACCGATCTCAGCTTTTTTTCGAGCTGGCTCAATGTCTGATGCGATAGCACCAAGGATAGCTTGAAGCGTCGGCCTTCGGCGATTAGGCTCTCAAACGATTCAGAAGCCATATTTTCAAACTCATCGACATAGAGCCTAACCGGATTGCGAGAGTGTTCAGGAACATTAACTCTCGCCATCATTTCCCGCGAAATGGCGGATACCAAGAGGCTTCCCATCATGCGGGCAGAGCGGTGCAATTCATCGACCGCGAGTGAGACGAGGTAGATATGCCCCTTCTGGTTCAGCCTCTCACCGAGTTTTGGTTTGGTGTTGGTCGATAAAACGGCGCGAAGGGAAGGAACCGCCATGAGCGAGGTCACTTTGTTAAGCACGGGCAGTGCCCAACCGTTTTGCTTTTCCGGCGACATTTCGCCGTATCGCTCCCAAAATCGCACTACCGATTCGTCCGAGCAACACACTGTGCATTGATCTCGAAATGAAGCATCATAGAAGACGTGCTCAAGATCAGTTATTGACTGGCTAGCATGCGCGAGCAGTAGCAGTGCCGAGCGAAGTGTCTCTTCAAGTTGAACTCCCCAGGACTCCGCTTCATTGGCAAGTACGTCGAGCAGATGCAAAGCTCGAATGAACGGCTCTCCGGCACCTGATAGTGGATTGAATCCTTGGATTTTCTCCTTTTCCCGGAGATCCAGAAGGGTGACGCGATCAGGAGAAACGTTAAGCCTCTCGCACAGCCCGAGGGCTCCATTAACAAGGTCACCTCGCATATCCAGAATTACCACTGAATGAGCTCGCCTGATGTCTTTTTCGATCAGGTTAAGGATCATGGTTGTTTTGCCGCATCCGGTGCTTCCTAAAATGTAGCAATGTTTGGATAAATCCTTAGGGCTTAAGTTAAACGGCTCATCTCGGTCTAAAATCTTGCCTAGTGCCCGATCCGGTAGTTCGGGTGCTTTTACGGGTTTTATGCCCCTTCCTGTGCGTTGTGAGAGCAAAATGAGCGGAGTTTCTAGCATCCTAACAAACTTTTCCATCGTAGAGTAACAATGATGCGAGGAAGAAATGGAGAGACAATCTAAGGCAACTAGTTCTTTAGGGACGGCTAAACGAAATGGCTTTGGGCTAACCCTAAAGGATGCGATCTCCGAAGAATTCGGTTCGAGTAAAGCGTTTGCAATCGCTATGGGAGTCTCGCCTGGGCGTATTAGCCAGCTCGTTCAAGGACCGGAGGACATTAATCCCCAGACCTTGGGAAAGGTGCTTTCTGCGTTCAAAACATGGTCCCTGCAAGAACAGATTCATGAGGCGTGGATTCAGGAATTCGCGCCACTACCTTTGGCTCACTTAGATTCCCGAGCAATTCTTCAGCAAATCGCCAACATTGGTGACAAGCTTTCACCCCAACGAGCATTGAAACTTGCCCTTTCCGCGAGAAAACAAGAACTTGACCCTGAACTCTGGCAATTACTGACTGAGCGAATCGTCCATTTGAACCAGCGATTGATGCGAACCGCCAGCGCACTAAGGGTTCTCAAAGGAATGGAAAACCGGGCAAAAGTCAATAAGGAACAAGTTCATGCAAGTACGGCTTTATGGATGCGATGCAACGTCCTTCGAGGCATTCCTATTGTGTCGTGGAAGCAACTTAACTTCTGCCACGAGAAAGCCGTGTCTTTTGCTGATGCGACCAAACCCAGTGGCGGGGATGCACTAAGTCGCTGGCAGGAAAAAAGGTTCCAGATGGACAGAGACTTTGCGCTTAACCTGCTTTCAGGAGTTGAACGTGGTGAACTGCCCAGTCCTGCCTTAGAAACGGCTCACGTCGCTCTTACACGCTCCCAACAGTTCGCAAACGATCCTTCGTTCTACTTCTACGCCCTTGAAGTTCGCTCAAGGCTCGAATTTGAGCAAGGGAACACCATTGGCGCAGAGGAGACGATTGAGGAAATTGAGGCAAATGGAATGAAGTATTGCGCTGAATTTCCGACGAGAATTGGGTTCACCAGGGCAAAGCTTCATATTCGACGTGGCAAGAGTGAGCAAGCGGAGTTAGAACTTCGCAAAATTGCCCGAACGTGTCATGAGGATTCAAATCTCTACCACGCGGCGAAGGCGGATAGAGAATTGATAAGGCTTCTTATCGCTTAGAATTCTTCCTCGGCGCACGAGTCACCTTCGGAATGGTATCAAGCGGAAGTTCCATGAAAGACTTGAGGAACGAAGTTGGCTCAAGCTCAAATATCTCGCAAATTGCAATAAGTTCAAGTACCTGTAATTGCCGTTCACCTCGTTCTAACTTTGAAATGAAGCTTTGAGGCAAGTTGAGTCTCATGCCCAATTCACGTTGAGATATTCCCACTTCTACTCTGATTGAACAAAGGAACGCGCCAAGCCTTGCGTGATCGGCGAACGGAGTGATCTTATGGCGAGCGGACACAATCCAACATTGTCGTTTTTTGATGAAACCTTAATAAGGTTCTTTGTGATATACTGAACCGATTTTAGGTTTTTACCAGGTCTCTAACATGAATCAAAAACGAAACAATTTCTTAACTCTCTTGGCATTTAGTCTCATATTGATCGGTTGCGGCGGAGGCACCATCGGGGGCTCATCTGCGTCCATAACGCTCTCCTCATCCATTCAGTCCGTTGCATACGGTCAGCAGACCACCATCAGTTGGAGTTCTCAAAACGTGGATTCCATCGAAAGCGCAAGTTTCCCAGTGAATGGCTCTACTATCAACGGATCGTTCACGGATAAGCCAACTGTTCCTACAACCTATAAGATAACGGCGCATGGTACAGACGGCGGTTCAGTTTCGTCGCTCATAACTGTATCCGTTCAGAAGGGATCAAAGAAAATTCTCTTCCTTGCGGATACTGCTCAGTCCGGAGTCAACCAGGCAACCGACTTTTTGCAGACGCTTAGCACTCAATCGGTGCAGGTCAGTCACTCTCTGCCAGGTGTCTTTTCGGCTGACGTGATAGTCATTGGTTCAAGTGCAGCCGTTAGTCCTTCAGACGTACCTGCCATCAAGTCATTCATGAATGCCGGTGGCGGAGTGGTGCTCATTCGCTACTCCACAAGGCTTCTGGCGACTGGCAACCTCAATGACGACAATATAAGTTCAATTGGCAGTTTCTGTGCTGGTGTCACAAGTTCCAGCGGATTTACCCCGTTTCGCTCTGCCCAGATCGTTCCAGGTTCCGTCAGTGGATTCCCCATGAGCGCCAACCTATTTGGACAAAATGTGTTGGGTCAGGGAGTAGCCCCAGTAAGTGCCAGTGCGACACTTCTCACGGGACAAGACGATCAAGGATTCACCATGGGTTTTACCTATCAGCCAGCAAGTGGCGGAAAAATAGCGTTCGTCGGAGACGCCCCAATAGACTCCTCACCGGATAGTGTAACGCTTCGTTCGCTGTTTTTAAGTGAAGTCAGGTGGGCATCTGGCGAGTAGGCCGGAACGACCCCACTAAGGTAACCCGCCCTCCCGCCCTGTCTGTTTGTCGGTTTTACGTTTTTGTTGTCAGTTTCTCGTTTCTGTTGCCTGTTCCAAGCTAGCACAGAACCCCGCACAAGGATGTGCGGGGTTGTTTACTGTATTTAGGTTCAAATTTGGTTAAGTCAAAACCTAACTTTATGAGGTCTTCACCTCACTTTTCATGTGCGCTGTGGATAAGTCCGCTTGTTATGGTTGTCTTTAACTTAATTGTCTTTATGTTGTTGCAGTTCGCTTTATCGGCGGATTCTTTTCGGTTTGTGGGCTGTAAATGGCGCGGATTCACGGGGCATGTGGATAAGTCCACGGGCTTTGAGGCTCTTCAGAGCAAGAGAGATCGCTTCACTCCTACGTCCAGTTTTCGAGATCAGGGTCCGGTAGGAGAGGATCATCGTCTCTCCCTCCCGGTTCCAGCCCGTCGAGAATCTCAGAAGCACCAAGATGAGCCTGAGTTCTGTATCCTTCAGTTTCGGCATTAGGTTGTCCAACAGTTGGTTCGGGGTCTTGGTCCAATTGCTGTGGTGGTTTGTTACGAGAAGCTTTATTCTTGGCATAGAAGAATTCTTTAGGGGCTGAATAGTTGTAGCGGATGGCGTCAACAATGAAGGCTTCGGGCCGACGTGCCTTGCGAAAGGGAAGGTACTCAAGTTGTGCCTCGATCTGGTCGTACGGATAAATGCTTAAGATATCGATAATCGCTTTGCGGCTGACTCCTAAAGAATGCATCTGCAGCGCAATTTGGTTGGGACGGGTCATGTCCATCGCTTGCGATCATTTAAGGCTGATTCCACGTATTGGGCGAACTGCTCCAATTCACTAAAGAAAGCGTAGTCCACGCTTCCGTCTGGACGAACCCCGGATTCGTACTTGCGGAGCCAGTTAGCGATCTTCTCGCCATCAATGGTGACCAAGGGCACCTTGCTGTACTTTGGCAATTCCATTCGGGCTGAAAAGCAAAGCTTTCTTGGCGTCACGATGACTCCAATATCGGCTTTCAAACGGTCAGCTGTTCCAACAAGCTCAGAGAGCATTCGAACTCTAATATCGTCGTTTATGACCTTAATGGCGCAGGTAATTGGTCGAATGCCAACCCCGATATGACTCAAAAACTCAATGCCGCCGTGTCGAGATTTCTGAGTTGTTCGCAAGCGATCGAGCATTTCGATTTCTCCGTATCCTTCCCAGGCTAGAAGTGGCTGGATGATAATTTGAAGTTCAAGGAGCGAGCACTGCTGGAGCATGCCAATAAGTTCATCGTTGTTCATATGCCTCCTTTTTCTAGGAAAAAGCCGCGTGGATGCTTCGATGTGACCCATTCGCCCTTGCTTATGCCAACAAAGGAAGGGTGCAATTCGCCAAACTCATTTAATGCAACGTCTGGCAAACAGCCGTTGCAGGACGGAAAAAGGTCGCAGATATGAGGAGTGAGGAACCTCCCCGATTCAGCAAACAGGTCCCTTGGATCAATTCTTTGTCCGATCTTGTTTTCAATTGCCTCCGTAAGGCGGGCAACCATGGCAAAAGATGGATTCAATTCACTTCGCAAAAGCCTCGTTACAGTTGACCTGTCTACGCCAGCCTCCTTGGCAAGCCGAGGAGAGCCGTTGCAGGCATAAATTGGCACATGAATCATCGCATCGGCAAGCCGCGAGATGACCGGCCCGAAGGCCTGTTTAGGGGTTGGGTTGTTCATAAACCCATCGTAATTTGGAGGCTATTGCACCGTCCAAAACGAGCAATTCTACGCACCAATACTCGGCCCCCAGTGCCTAGAATTGCTTGCATTTCACGGCGCGGGTATCTAAAGGGAATGTGGACTCATGAAGCTTCCACTCGACCTCATCACCGAACTCATTTTCATTTTCCGAGAGGAATTTGAGATAGAGATCTCTTTCCCAGAAGCCGAGGATATCGGCGAAACTCTGGTCGTCATTTTTGACACCCTTTACCGTTGCAAATATGGCTCCTTTTGATACGATGCAAATGCTTTCCCAAATCGTATCTATGATGCCTTCCTTATATCCTTTCTGCCTAAGAAGGGCAGTCCTGTCCAGAAAGTACATCGAAGGGTGTCCTATTTGGGAAAGCAGCAGGGCTGTCCTTCTTTTTCATTCGCTAATCACCTATTCATGAACAAACTCCAAGCCGCTGCCTTGCTATGCAGGGTAAGCACCAAAGACCAAGAAGAAGGTTATAGTCTTGAGGCACAAGAAAAACTCCTTCGTGAGCATTGCGAACGAAAGAGCATCGAAGTTGCGTTTGTCTGGGCGTTTTCCGAAACCGCTTCTAAGTACGAACAACGCAAGAAATTCCGAGATTTCGTCAAGGAGGTTCAGAGAACCGGTATTTGCCACATCGTTGCTGAAAAGGTCGATAGAGTTTCTCGGTCTGGAAGCCGAGACGCCGTACTCATTGACGAGTGGCTAGAGCAAGACGCTAACCGTCATGTTCATCTCGTCAAGCAGTCGCTCGATATCCACAAATACGCAGCCTCTACTACTAAGTTCGTGTGGAACATGCACCTAGCAGTTGCAAAGCACACGAGCGATAACCTCAGTGAAGAAGTATTGAAAGCAGCAGACGTGATGTTGAAACGTGGAATTTGGCCAACAAAGACCCCAATTGGCTACTACCGGGACAAGGCCGACCAAACTTCCCCAATCCAAGTGGATAAAGCCAATGTTGACCTCATCAACGAGATGTTCAAACTGTACGACAGCGGGGAATACTCCATTCCTCGACTTGCGGACAAGATGGAGGAATTGGGACTAAGAAATTCAAATGGACACAAGGTCATGGCCAGCCGAATTCATATGCTGCTGCAAGATCCGTTCTACCTTGGCCAGATGAAGTTTAGAGGGAAAATTTGGCAAGGAGCACACAAGCCGATTGTCCAGGCAGACGTCTTTGAAAGTGTCCAGAAGCGGCTGAGGCGCAAAGGCGGAGGAGATGGAGCAAGGCGCTACCGGAAGCATGACTATCCCCTCAAGGGCATTGCGGTGTGCGACTCGTGTGGAAAACCCGTAAGCTGGGAGGGTCACGGTCCGCGAATTTACGGCTACTGCAAACAATACGGCAAATGCAGTCATAGAACCGCGCGAAAGCAGGAGGAGACGGAAGCGGAACTGCTTTCACATCTCTCAGCTCTGGAGGTAAAGAATCCACGGTTAGCAGACTGGATTCAGCGCGCCCTGACAGGTCTGGATCATGTGGACGTAGATCGCCAAGGGAGTCGCCGAGACGAACTTGAAGCAAAGCTCAAGTCGCTCGATAAAAGACTTGAAAGGCTATTAGAGCTTCGCATCGAAGGCGATCTTGACCGTGACGATTATGATCGGAAACGGTTAGAGTGCACTGCCGAGCAGCAGCGAACCAAGGAAGCCCTTGAATCAGTCGAGGGAGATCAGACTGAGCAATACAAATCTAGGGCCGAAGTGTATGCACTCGGCAGAAATGCAGCAAAGGAGTATGTGAAGGGAGTCGGAGTTGAGCGCAGGACTATTTTGCACAAAGTCTTTGCCACAATTCGGATGACCAATGATGCCGTAAAGCCCGAGCTAAGACCGGCCTACAAACAGCTGGCAAACGCAGTTGCCCAGACTAATTCTTCGAAAGTGCCCGAAAGCATGCTTCTGCGTAAACCTAATTTCGAAAGTGTAAAAAGTGGTTCTGTAAACAAGAAAGACCAACCTTTTGGGGTTGGTCATCCTAGTTGGCTGGCTGCGTGGGAAGAATATAGGCACTCAGAGTCGGAAACTTAGCAATTTGAAGTTGTTCCACGCACCGCAGAAGCTTATGAGCTCACGGTCTGACATAGCTACTTTCTACCCTACCAATGGAGAGGGCTTGTGCGGTCTCATACCGTTGTCGTATCCAGCTCACCTTTTGCATTGCGACAGTGTTTCAAAGACAACCACGAGTGTGTCCCCGATTTCGTCGGCTTCTTAGAGGCTAATGTCAGTGTTGAACTCCTCACTGAATATCGTTTCGAGCTCAATAACAAGAGGTTTGGTAAGGCGGCAGGAGATAATAATGTCTTCGTCCATGCGAGAAGGGTTTAGGGTAAAAGTGCCCCCTAGCCTAGCAATGTGGTGCGTGAAATCAACTCAAGCTGCGGATAGCACCGGTCCATTTAATGCTTGAACAATGACACCTGAGCAACACTACGCCACATATCGGAAGGAACTCTCTGCCAAAGGCACTGCCGCTATGATGCAGAAGAAGGCTGAGGGTGAATGGATGCACCAGGCTCCGTTCGGATACAGAAACACTAGAGATGCTGAAGGCCGAGCAGTCTTAGAGCTAGATCCTAGTGAAGCTCGATATATCCTCAAAGCCTGGGAACTGAAAGAAAATGGTGTTTCAGTTCGGAAAATAAGTAAGCTTTTGCTCGAGAAGGAATCAACATTTCTAGCACCACTCTTTGGCGCACTCTCCAGAGTCTTGAGCCTAAGTCAGGTAATTAACCAGATCCGGTTGAACATGCGAGACTCCTGACACACAAGCATTTACGGCCAGGGTGAGAGCATAAAGACCGCCCGGTCCCTGAGCGAACAAGTTTCCCCCAAAAAACGCACCGCTATCTATACTCAAGACACAATCTGGACGCTCATCTTCTGGAGTGGTTTCGAGTCGATTTTGAATAGCTTGCCAACTCGCATAGCCTGTATATCCAACAACAATGCAGGGGATTTTAACTGGAGGAGGTGCAACTACATTGAATGCGATCATATTTCCAAAGTTTCGTTCTACCGTTCGAAGTTGTCGGACTGTATTTCTGACTTCTCCCCATTGGGTAGAAACATTCGACTTCACTTCAATTGTTACAGCAACTGATTCAGCGATTAGCAGACGCTGATTCCCGGCTGGCATGGGGAAACTTGGTAGAAATCCGTATTCGACCGCGATATCGGTTTGACCACTAAGGTGTCCTTGGGAATCAGTTATCGCTCCCGTCGAAAAACGGTGGTGAGGAGTAAAAACCTTTTGAAGGAATTCAGAAAGAAAGACTTCTCGTTCGTTTCCTATCATCGCAGCGGGCATGCCTTGCCCGCCAGCATGGTGCGCCATGAGAGCTTGTTGGATTCCATTGAGGCGATTCATTAGGTGGACATTGGGCATACCTGGAGTTTAACTTACCCTCACCTGAATGAACAGAGTCGGGATCATGTTCGAATCCCATTTGGCCTATAAGACCAAAAAAGAACCTTCAACAGGTTCATCTCTTGGTTTTTGGTGTTTCATTTTGCTGACTGCTTGGGAGGAGTTTCTCGACTCACTCCTTGGTTTAGAAGAAGGTAAATAGAACGTATATCGAACGAACTAGATGAAAACGAAGAAGTTAGGATTGCGGCTTCACCTTGAAATTTCATAAAGGTCTGACTAACATGAGATTCAGCCATACTTAATAAATAGCCTCGTGTTAGCTCGTTTTCGATGTATTTTGACAGCAATCACGTCGGAGTGATAACACTATATTTGCGATGATTGAATCAATAGATGCTTTGAATTGGTTTGGCCTTTTTAAGCAGGCAACCCCAAATGGTCAAATCCAGCTCAGCAAGCTGACGCTTGTTTATGGAGAGAATGGAAGAGGAAAATCAACCATTGCAGATCTGTTCCGCTACTTCGGTCTCCAAGATAGCCCTGCGGTTATCTCACGGAAAAACTGGGGCGGGGCGCAGAGTCCGCTGATCAAAATTACTTACGCTGGAACCCAACAGGTGTTTGCGAACGATATTTGGCAAAACCCAAACCCGCGAAAAATCGCTGTTTTTGACCAAAAATTTGTCGATTCGAACGTGCATAGTGGACACAATATCAGTCCCGACCACCGCAAGAGCTTGCACCAGTTTGTGCTTGGGGAAGAATCGGTTAAACTCCAAAAGAGTTACGATGCCGCAACTGAGGCGGAGAAAGTCGCCAGAGACCAGTTAGCTATGGTTGAAAGCAAACTCAGGGCTATTTTCCCCAACCTAACTGTTGCTCAGGTTCAAGCCATTGTTAAACGTGATTCCGTTGACGATGCTATTTCTGCCTCAACAAAGAAGGTTGCGGAAGCTCAACTAATTGATCAGACGTTGAAGCGTCTCGTACCAAGCACGGTCACTTGGACCACTTTGAAACTGGACACCTTTTGGAGCATTCTAGGTCAAACACTTACAAATGTTTCGGCAGAGGCAGACAAGCTCGTAAAGGAGCATCTCGTCAGTTTGCACGGAGACGATTCCGAGACTTGGATTTCTGCAGGAATGACTCATCTCCTTGATGAAACTTGTCCCTTTTGCGCACAAAGCGTTTCAGGGCTAAATCTTGTTGAAGCATACAAATCATACTTTGACGCGGCATATATAGAGCTTAAAGAAAAAGCGCAAAAGCTCGTCACCACGGTTCAAGGATTAGACCACCAGTCTCAAATTGAGCGGATCGACGGTATTTGCAAGAATAACCTGGTTGCTAAAGAGCAGTGGAAGGAAATTGTAGACTTCGATCTGCCACAATTTGACCTTGACTCATTTCAAGGCAAATCAAATGCTGTCATAGCTAGCCTCCTCGGACTGGCAGTCCAAAAGGCAGCCCAACCCTTAGAGCCAATAACTGGCAACCACGCCGCACGCATTGAGGCAGAGTTAAGAAGTATGGGCGAGATGGGGCAGGCGTACAATGCCGCGATCCTGATAATTCAAGCCACACTTACGAAGTACAAGGAGACATTGAAGGCGGCAAATTTTCCGGCACTGGAGCGCGAATTGCTGAACTTGAAGCACCAAAAGCGCAGATTTGAAGCGGATGCCATTGCTCTTTTGGAAGACGCAGCCACAAAGAAAATTGCCTTGCAAGTGGCCGCAAAGTTGAAATCAGAATCGAAGGCAAAACTGGACTCGGAGATGATCGCAACCTTAGCGATCCTGGAAGCAGAAATCAACCTATTGCTTCAACGTTTCGGGGCTTCCTTCAGAATTAAGGAGTGCCAAAGTACAAATCTAGGGGCTGGTGCGGCCAAAAGGGTCGAGTACGTTCTTCAATTTGATAACGCCGCGATTGGGGTACTTGGTCAGGCCAATTCTGAGCCTGGTAAGTCGTTTGGGGAAGCTCTAAGCGAAGGCGACAAGCGAACGTTGGCTCTAACTTTCTACCTTGCGAGGCTTCGAAAAGACGTCAATTTGGCTGACACGGTTGTAGTTCTCGACGATCCAATTTGTAGCCTTGGGGATCATAGACGGAGCGCTACGTTAGAAGTGATCCGTGACCTCTACCCCGCCTGCCAGCAACTCATTTTGCTTTGCCATGATCGCTTCTTTATCCGAGAAACACGGGATTTTATGAGCTACAGCCTAGCAAACCCTACAGTCTTTGAAATGAAGAACGTTGGAGCAACAGGCTTGACGTTTGTGCCAGCGGACATTGACTCTTTATGCGAATCAAAGTATAGGCGGGACTATAAGATGGTCAAGGCATTTGCCAATTCCAGTGGAGTGGGCGATGCAGAAAAAGTGGCTCAAGGGCTTCGTATTGTGCTTGAAGGCTACATGAACCGTAAATTTGTTGGCGACTTCGCGAATGCCCACGGAGTCGGTGACATGATTACAACTCTTAAAAGCCAAACGCCACCCCATGTCTTTGTCGGTGATGCTGCGCACGTCCAAGAATGGCGAGATCTTAACACTTACGCCTTAAAGTTTCACCATGACGGTTCAGCGAAATGGAAGAGTCCCACGATCAACAACACAGAGATTCTGGTGTACGCACAGAGAACCCTACGAATTGTGCAAAAGTAAGCAACTTTGATTCGGAAGGCAAAGCAATTTGGATTGCGTAAAGTGCAGGTGGAACTTAATTAGGGAGATTCGCACTCTGGCAACTGAAGAAGTGCTCAAACTAAAAGAATAGATGTTATCCCCATGTCAGTGTCAACAACTTTGACGATTCGAGGGAACTCAAGCTTGATGAAGTAGATACTTTACATTTCTCAATCATTCGTGTTTGATTAGGGCAAGAAATTTCGAATATTCTTGGTACGGACGGCGCGAAACGAACGTAGGACCTAGCGACACTATTCTCAATTAAGGAAATCATATGGATAACGGCGAAAAGCTACTCACAATCTACGTAAACGGCGAAGAACATCAGGTTCCAAAGGGGAAGATTTCCCACGAAGCCGTCGTATTACTTGCGTTCCCGGATGCTGCCGAGCATCCCGAGATCAATTACACGGTCAAATACAAGCCCAATGAACACGCGGAAGCATCGCATATTCTGCCACCGGGGGACAAAGTAGAGGTCCATCAAGGAATGGTATTCAGTGTTCGAGACGCTGGTCAGTCCTAACGAAGACCTGGGCAAACTGGTCGAGAAGGGATATGCCGTCGGCTTCGACGAGGGCTACCTGATTGTTAGGGATATCCCCTACCTCGACAATGAGCTCCAGCTTCAAATTGGCGCTTTGGTCTGTAAATATACCAAAAGTGAGGGAGACCTGCTTCAACAAGAGGATCATCAGATGTTCTTTGCAGGCTCCCTACCCTATGGACTAGACGGAAGTCAGATTCCAAATCTTGGCAGCCGAGACGCGGTACTGCCCTTGGACCCGATCAATGAAGATGTTGTTGTTCAGCGTCAGTTTTCCGTCAAGCCATATGGTCAGACCAGCTTCCAGGACTTTTTCGTGAAAGTTGAGACCTATGTCGACATTATTTCGGGACCAGCCACGAGTAAATATAAGAAAACCGCCATCACCTTCAACGCCAAACACGAGGTTCCCGATTCTGTCTTTCTACGACAAGATTTATTGACGAGCCGGGCTGAAATTGGTGACCTCTCAGCGCGACTAAAGAACGACGTAATTGCGATCATTGGACTCGGAGGAACTGGATCATATGTTCTTGATTTTATGGCCAAGACTCCAGTGCGCGAAATTCGATGTTTCGACCCAGACGTCTTCCATTGGCACACAATCTTTCGTTCGCCGGGCATGATCGATCCGAACGATCTTGGCCATTCCAAAGCCGAGATTTACGAGAAGCGCTATGAGGATCTGCGTGTCGGCGTGCACGCCAATCAGGAGAAGATAGAAGCCGCAGGCAGTGCAGACTTAGACGATGTTACATTCGCCTTTATTTGTGTGGACAAAGGTTCTTCACGATCCGATATCATAAAGGCATTGTTGGAACGAAAAATTCCATTTATTGATGTAGGTATCGGGCTAGGTCGAAACAGTCAGGGTGGTCCGCTTGGAGGTCTCATAAAAACCACCTATTTTTCAACGGACGAAGCTGAGACATTGCTTGAAAAACGGCTTGTAACACTTGGAGATCATCCAGACCAAGAATATCGCTCCAATGTGCAGATTGGGGAGTTAAATGCCCTAAATGCCTGTTTAGCAGTTATTCGCTATAAGCAAGTTCGCGGATTCTATGAATCCAATCAGGAGGTTCAGCAGTTGGTATTTGAAATTCGAGACTTGCAGATGACTCCGTGGAGGCTGGAGTGAGATTTGTGTTGGAGCGAGTCGAGCTGATGCCTAAAGTGCTGGAGCCGGGCATCCTCTACGTATCAGACCGCTTTGAATTGGCTTCCCACCTATGTGCGTGCGGATGCGGGTTGAAGGTTCAGACGCCTCTAGGGCCAACTGACTGGTCTATTGAGGAGTCATCAAATGGTCCGTCACTGTCACCATCAGTCGGAAATTGGCAACGACCCTGTAAATCTGACTATTGGATACGGGATGGAGACGTTGTCTGGGCAAGTCAGTGGAGTGAATCTGAAATTGAAGCAGGAAGGCAAGAGGAAGAAAATCGCCACAGGGCGTATTACAATCAGCCCATCAAGAAGCCTGGTTTGATTGAACGTACACTGCGATGGATACGTTCCCTGTTCAAGAAATAGATTCTCCTTAGGCTTCAACATCGGAGCCTAAGAGACATGGGAAAGGTAACAGCCACCTCTTTTACAAAGATGGCTGTTCACTTTGGTGGCATTCATCTCCGATCTGAGAAACCTGGCAACTGAATAAGTGCTGAAACGAAAAGCGTAATGGTTATGTGCAAGGGCTTAATCTGTCGGGCCCCTTATTAATTAGCACCAATAGTTGAAGCGGTCAGAGCAAAGTTGCTAATTTTATCACCTGATGTAACGACAACCACC
>JAYUOQ010000566.1:0-2422 GCA_043760685.1 Armatimonadota bacterium
CCCCACGCCAAAGCCCCAATTTGCCCAAGATTGGGCCTTATCGGCAGCATCTTCGGCAGCAACACGATCTCCAGATCGCGCAAACCCGTCAACCTGGGAGGCATAAACGATGGACACAATTCCAAACGGCAAACAGCAGCACATCGTGACAAGAATTGCTTGAACCAAGTTATTTTCGACGAAAACCGAGGCTGGTTTTGTTGGCTGAGGCTGATAAGTAGTGTTCGACTTTGGCACGGGAGGCGCAATTTGAAATCCAGGGACCTTGGTGATAGGAATCACTTCCTCGGTATCCATAGCTGCGACCATGGAGTTGATATCCACGCGACCATCTTTTGCCCATTCATTGAGGTCTTGGACGGTTGCTGGTCCAAATCTTTCTCCGGTCTTGCTGTAGACAAAGTACTGCATTTTCTATTCAGAATAGATTTAGGGCTTGGGAAAATGGATTATCGAACTTGACTACCAATAATGCTAAAAATAGCAACAACAGCAAGATAGGCCAGGCCGAGACCAATTGCCCAGTTTGCCCAGAGGCTTGCCTTTCTTGCGGCATCCTCGGCACCGAAAGTGTCTCCTGATCGAGAAAGGGAATCTACCTTGGCGGCATAAACAATCGCTACGATTCCTGCAGGTAGACAACAGAACAATGTCGCTAAGATCGCCTTTACCAAATTGTTGGCTACGTAAGTTGTTGCCATATTTGGTCGCGGATATTGAAAATTGTTCACGGGAGGAATCACGACAGCCTCCAAACTAAAACCAGGAACATTGCTAATTGGCATCATGTCCGTCAACCCCTCGGCGACTACCATCGTGGTGGTATTGACCCTGCCCTCGGTCGCCCATTTATTTAATTCGTCGACGGACGCTGGGCCAAACCGCTCGCCATTCGCACCAACAACGAAATAGTTCATTGGTGGCAGTATACAAACTCCCTAAGTTAAAGTCAACGATAGCGGGTAATCGTAGTATTGGTACAATCGCTGTATTAAAGTTATGGGAGATAAGGTCCCTTTCGATTCTACAGTCTTGGTGAAAACGATGAAGGATGGTGAGCAGTTCACCGAAACTCTTCGTGCCCAACCACTCGGTCGAAACCAGTATCGATTGCAGAGTAGTCCTTTTTATGCCCTTGACATTTCTGTTGGCGATATTGTTCGGGCAACGATGGTTTTTGGTCAATGCGAGTTTAAGAAGGTTATATCAAAATCGGGAACATGCACCGTTCGAGTTCGCTTTATCGATGACGTCTTGCCTGATGATGAAAATGACAAAATCATCAAAGCCCTGAGGAGTTTTGGGTGCCAAGTTGATTCTTTGACTCCCCGGTTCTACTCAGTCAATATCCCCATCACGATTCGGCTGGAAGCGATTACTAGCTTTCTCAAGGATTGTGACGTTCCCTGGGAGTATGGGGACCCGAGCCTTAAGTCGTCGGAAGGGTTTCAAGCCGGCTTAAAGAAGAGGATTGCGAGTCGGTTTAAGTGGCGACCTTAGTTGGTTGGCTCGATCCTGGCAATAATTCGGACATCCGGCTAAAGATTGCTCCACGGACGACCTTTCGGTTTGCCACAGCACTTCGGAAACGGCTTCCCACTACCGCACGGGCATCGCTCCCAATTTCGTACGTCTCGCGTCAAAATCCGTTGGCATGCCCGGTTGACCTTCTCTAACTCTTCTTCAGGAATGTCACCTTCAGCAGCACCAAACTGTTTGCGGAGTTTGTCCTTCCACTCACCCGACAAGAACGCCATTCGTGCCATTGGGTTGTCGCTCATGCATTGTCGTTTGTTATTGACCGGACCGCCGTCGGCCCAGATTCCTGGCTGAGCCACAAACATGATTTGGGGATACTCGTGGTCTCGCGGCGTGATTTCGATCAATTCACCTTTTGGAGATTGCCACACGATGCAAGCTTCTCCTTCGACCAAGATTTCGTCTTCGTACCAAATTGCCCAACCTTCGACCGCGCTTCCTCCGTCTTTCTTTACTTTGGCGTCAACGTTAGACTTCCACTGCTTAACACCAGCACCATCGGCAGCTTTGACATCAATAATCGCGGAATCGACTTCGGGGTTTAGTCGCTTGCAGAATTCTTGCACGATCTCTTCGTTGGTTTTGCTCATGCGTAATATGGTGACAGAAGTTCTGGCTTAACGGCGAGGCAAGGAACCTAAATCCGGTCATTTTCTCTTAAACCGGTACACTGGGGGTAGGATCACATGCATAAAAACGATAGAGAGAACATTAAAAAGCGACTTGAGGCCCTGAAGGGTCCCAAAGACTATGAAGAGAAGGGCGCCGTTTCAGGCGGAAAGAAGCAGGCCGCCAAAGTAATGTGGGGCGTTGTTTGTGGCAAAGCCTACAAGCAAAAGATGTAGTCTCACTAACTATTGTGGGCGACACTTTTTAGGTACGA
>JAYUOQ010000567.1:0-2419 GCA_043760685.1 Armatimonadota bacterium
GGCAATGTCCAGATGACCTTTTGATGAACGATTACATCAAGGTCTTTTTGTACACAGATTCGGAAGATCGTCCGGTTGCGACGCTGAAGAAGCCGATTGCAAAGGTCGGCGAGTTTGCCTTGATGCGATGCGTATCGGTGACTTCTGCCGGAGCGTTTTTGAATTGGGGACTCGATAAGGACCTGTTTTGCCCGATCAAAGAACAGAACTACCACATGATGGCGGGAGAGGATTACTTAGTTCGGGTGTACCTGGATGTGATCTCTAATCGAGTTGCCTGTTCGAGCAAATTAAACCGCTTTCTTACCGCAAATGGAGAAATGTTGGAGCCGGGTGAGAAAGTCACCATCATGGTTGCAGACTTTCATCAAGATTGGATCACGGTCATCATTAACGGCGAAATTAAGGGTTCGATTTTTCCCGACGAGTGGCATGAGAAGCTGAAGATGGGGGAAGTTCGGGATGCTTATGTAAAGCGTATTCGCCCGGATGATCGGCGAGTGGCTATTTCGTTACGACCGCAGGGGTATCAGGCGGTGCTCGGTGAGCGGGATCGGATCATTCAGGCGCTCATGGAAAATGAAGGATTTTTGCCGGTGTCAGACAAGTCTTCGCCTGAGGAGATTCACAAGCGATTTGGGTTAAGCAAAGGTGCCTTTAAGAAGTTGATTGGCTCATTGTTCCGGGAAGGAATTATTGATATTGGGTCGCACGAGATTCGGCTGAAGTAGCAAGGCGACCCTATCGTTCGCCACCTTCTGGACCGTAGAACAAGACCCAAGTTGAAAAGTCGTCGGTAAAGTCTTCGAAACGATGGACGATTCCGGCGGGAACAAAAAGTAGTTGGCCTGGTTCAAATCGATGCCTCGTTTCGCCATTGACAAACCAGCCGTTGCCCGACACAATCACGTAGACTTCGTCGCGGGTATGGGGTGTTTGGTGGTCAATTTTGTCCGGCTTGTATATCTCCACGACAAGGGAGCCATGCTTGAACAATGGCACGAAATGCGTGCCAGAAGCGGCAAGGGTTTTCAATGCGCTTTGGGACGTTAGTTCATGTTGAGACACTGACACAATATCCTGATCTTATCATGCCAAGCGGTCAATGATTCTAGTCACTTCGAAGTTAATCTGCCTAGGATTCTGGAACGAATGCAGTAAGATTTGAGTAATTAAGTCATGTTTGCTCTTCCATGTCAGTTTGTTCTAGCACTCAGCTTGTTGAATTCTGTTGGTATTCAAAAGCAAGATTCGACTCTTTCTAATGCTGAGGCAATGCTTAATTTAGCAACGGCTCGTCAACCGCTCGTACATTTTGCAACCGTCAATGCTCCGGTAAAGGAGATATGGGATGCTTATACGACGACGAAAGGAATCAAATCATGGATGGTCGCGGAAGGGACGATTGACCTGAAAATTGGAGGATTGATGCGAAGCTCCTACACTCCTGGAAGTGACCTTACGGGTAAGGATGTCATAGAAAATAAGATCATTAGCTATGATCCCGAGCATATGCTTACAATCCAGACTGTCAAATTTCCAGACGGCTTTCCATTTAAGAATGCGATTCTGAAGGTATGGACGGTTCTTTACTTTGAGCCGATTGGCGAAAAGCAGACCAAGGTTACTTGTCGGATGCTTGGGTGGGACGGGACGGATGAGTCAACCCAAATGCGAAAGTTCTTTATGCGCGGCAACCAGCTAGAGCTTGACGAATTGGTGAAACACTTCGGTAAGAAATAATCTGCTGAATCCTATTCTTCTGGGCGGCAAAGTGGTGAAATCACCAGCTTAAATCCAATTGGTTTGCCATCTTGAGCTGAGTTTTTGCTCGATGAGTTTGCCTCGATCTTCACGCTTTGCTAACGAGAGAGTCGTGCCTGAACTCGGTAAACGGTTTTGGGGCTGTCCTTAGGGCACTGAGGGCATTTTCGACAGTTAAATCGTGCGGCGGTCCATGTTCACTTGATTTTAGCTCGCTCTCTTTGGAATCGGCACGACGAGCGATGTCCACATCACGAGATCGTTCTCTCCTTGTTGGGATCGAGCTTGGTACTTGTGTGCCAACTCGTCAATGTCTTGAATGAGTTTTTTTTGATCTTCTTTGGTTAACCAAATTGGAACCCGTATGATACTTAAATCTTGATTGCCTTCCGGCTTTATTTGGCTGGCAGCTTGTGCGGCAAAGACTTCTTGCTCCACACATCGTAAGGTTGTTTTCATCAATTTTTGGCGAGACTCTACGCTTGTGGACTTGGATAGTTCCATTCGATTGGAAGCGAGAGCGTAGACGGCTCCGATCCGTTTCGCAGATCTTTCCGATCCAGACTGGACAACTAGACCAACCGCGATGAGCTTGCGGAGTGGGTAATAAAGAATCTTGGGGTCAAGGGACAGGCAAAGGCCGAGTTTGGTCACA
>JAYUOQ010000568.1:0-6076 GCA_043760685.1 Armatimonadota bacterium
CCAAGTCGTCTAAATACTCTTGGAGCTTTGCAGGAATCGGCACTACTTCTCGATCGGCACACCGACCAGGTTGCCCCACTCAGTCCATGAACCATCGTAATTCCTGACTCTCGGGTAACCAAGTAAGTACTTAAGGACAAACCAAGTGTGGCTAGATCGCTCACCAATTCGGCAATACACGATTACATCATCACCTGGCTGGGCATCTGCGCCTTCTTGGTAAATTACTTTCATTTCTTCTGAAGTCTTAAAAGTGCCATCTTCTGGATTGATTGCTTTTGCCCATGGAACACTCTTGGCTCCAGGAATATGTCCGCCTCGAAGTGCGCCTTCGTTCGGATAGTCAGGCATATGTAGCTTTGCACCAGAAAACTCGTCCGGTGACCGAACGTCAATTCGCTTTCCATCGGTTTCTAAATGGCTCATTACCTGGTCTCGAAACGCCCTTTCGGTTTGATCATCACGCTTAACGACCGGATAATCCGAATTCTTTGCGGCGGGAACTTCCCGAGACAGGTCACGACCTTCCTTGACCCATTTCAGCCGTCCACCATCCAAAATTCGAGTGTTGGTATGACCAAAAAGTTCTAAAACCCAAAGCGAATAAGTTGCCCACCAATTGTTCTTATCGCCATATAAAACGATTAGCGAATCAGGATTTGCTCCAATTCTCGACATCAAAGCAGAAAACTCGTTGCTTTGCAAATAGTCTCGCCGAACTGGATCATTGAGATCTCTGGTCCAGTCAATCTCGTACGCTCCTGGAATGTGCCCAGAAGGATAAAGTAGCGAATCTTCATTTGATTCGACGATGATTACGCTTGAATCATCACGGTGCGCCTCAAGCCAATCCGTGGAAACTAATTTGTCGGGATGAACATATCCGCGAGTTTCAATTGGTTGTTCTAAAGTTTGCATTTTTTGATCCTATCACTTATTTTGACACCGATTATGATGTTCTACGATCAATCTAGACAACAAAGTCGAGATTGATCGTACTTTTGAGCAATTGTGTTCGGCGGGAAACTAAATGAATCATAACCATCGTAATGTTGTAGGTTGCAAATGTTACAAAATGTAACCAACCCATTTATGAACAAGTCTTTGCCCGTTGCCATGTTTGGCATAATTTCCATTTCCGCTTATGCAAATGCATCGGATGTAGTCCCAACGATGAAGGCTTCAAAGCTTGAAAAGGCCCCCGTCATCGACGGAAAGTTGGATCCTGCCGAATGGCAAAGTGCCGGAGAAGTTAATACGTTCTTGGATCGATCTACTGGAGGAGAGCCAAATGAACCAACTCAAGCATGGCTGGCTTATACCAAGAAGGGTATCTATTTGGCTTTTTATTGCAAAGACAAAGAGCCCGAAAAGATCATTGGCCGAGAAGTCATTCCAAATTCTGAGTTCAAAGGAGAGGACATTGTTTCCTTCGGAATAAATGCCTTTGGCAATCGTACTTTTAGCCAATTGAACCAATTCACCGTCAATGTTCGAGGCACCAAGTCGGAGAAGATTGCAGGTGGTCGTACCGATAAGCGCGAATGGCGAGGAGAATGGAAAGCTGCTACTTCAATTGTTTCAGACGGATGGATCTGCGAAATCGAAATCCCGTGGGAAATGCTAAACCTTCCAAGCAAGAACAAGCTAAACATGGACATCAACTTGGTCCGCACCCAAGGTCGAACCCAAAACTCCTACAGTTGGGCAAATGCTCGCCAAAACCCGCTACCTGAACTCCAAGGCATTTGGGAAGGCGTTGAGCCTCCGGCTCCACCAAAGGCAAAGTTGCAACTCCTGGGCTACACCGCCCCGGAATTAGATCACGGAATCCTTCAAAACCGAATGGGGCTGGATGCTCGATATGCATTCACTCCGTCGGTAACCGGGGTCATGAGTTTTGCTCCCGACTTCAAAAACATTCAAGATGTCGTGCCCGGAATCGATTTTGTCCACACGGAAAGGTTTCTAAGCGAATCAAGACCATTCTTTTCCGAAGGATCAGGCTTTTTTCAAGCCGGAGACAGCATGGGTGGCTTCGGTTCAATGTTCTACAGTCGCAGAATTACTGACTTCGATATGGCGACGAAGATCTATGGACAGGCAACCCCATCGCTTGCATTCGGAGCTCTTTACACGAACAAATTTGAAGGTGACAAAGCAGCCGTCTTTAATGTCAACAAGACCCTTTCGCCAACCTCGAATTTAGGAATGTTTGGAACAGCGAGCGCAACTGGTAAAGAAAACTCTTCTCTGGGCATGAATTTCAGTCGTCGCACTGGACCACTTGGCTTTAACTTTAGTGCAGCAATGGAAAGCGATAAAGGTTCAAAATCCGATAGCGCAGGTACGTTCGGTTTGTCTTATCAAGGAAATGGTGATTTCCTTTTTGCACAGTATATGTGGATCACACCCGATTTCAAGCCTGCCCTTGCTCTCATTCCGTGGACGGATCGAAAGGGCGGCTACTTGTACTACGGGCGAGAGAGGAGAATCAAGCAGGGTGCAATCCGAGACGTTAGGGTTAACCTTTCAACATCTCAATTCCGCACATACGATGGCGTTCTCCAAGAAAATGGATTTAATGGCTCCTACAATGTCGGGTTCAAGAATGACATCGGCATTGGAGTTGCAAAAGTCCGTTACACCTACAGTGGAGTGTTGGATGACTACACCGTTGTAGGGACTGGATTTAATGTCAGCAACCGCCAAAAGCAATTCGCCATGAATTATCAATGGGGAACCCAAAACGGCTTACCGAGCAACTACTACATCATGAAGTTTGGCTATCGTCTGGTTAAGAACCTTGATCTAACCATCAATAAGTCGGTTCGAGAACTCGCCGGTACGGCGCGACAAACTGTCGGCACTTTGGCTTACCAAATTTCTCCTCAAGACCTCATATCCAGTCGTTATGTAATGCGTGGAAATAACCAAAATCTGTTCTTTAGTTACCGCCATGCCGGCTTCAAGGGAGCAGAATATTACTTAATTTATGGCGATCCAAATGCGCTTAGGACATCAAATCGCATCAGTATCAAGGCCGTTTGGGCGTTTTAGACTCAAAATTGGCACAAAACAACCGACAAAACTGTTATCCCAGTAAAATCACTGGGTTAGCAGTTTCTGAATGTCATTCATAGATCTCATAAAAGTCGTACGGGTTAAACAATGGACAAAGAACGTCTTCGTTTTCGCGGCTTTCATTTTTGTAAAGGGTTGGGAAACTGCTGGTTCTCCTCAGGCAGTGCTCCTTGCCTTTCTTGCAATGTGCTTTGCTTCTTCAGCAACCTACATTGTCAACGACGTATATGATGTCGAAAAAGACCGCGGGCATCCAGTTAAGAAAAACCGACCAATAGCATCCGGACGAGTGCCAATTTCATTTGCGTTCGGGCTCGCCATACTCCTCTTATTTTTGTCATTTGGCTTAGGGTTTGTCAGCAATGTTAACGTTGTTTTCGGCCTAGCCGCCTACTTTGCCCTCCAAGTTCTTTACAACCTTTCTTGGCGAAACAAATCGGTGGCTGATGTTGCCTGTATAGCCCTGGGATTCGTTATCCGGGTCATCATTGGCGCTTCGGCAATCAACGAGCCAGTATCCGGCTGGATCCTTCTCTGTACGGCAACTCTTGCGCTTATGCTTGGCTTTGGTAAGCGAAGACATGAGTTCATTCTCATGGGTTCTCAATCGAATTCAAGAAAGAGCCTGGCGGAATACTCGCTTCAATCTCTCGACATGCTGGTTGCCTTTTCGGCGACATGCGCAGCGTTAACCTACAGCGTCTATTCCATCGAAAGTCCAACCGCAAGGCAACATCCAGGGCTCTTACTGACAACTCCATTCGTTCTTTATGGAATTGCACGCTACATCGTGATCGTATTCGGCTCTGGCGAGAGCGGTGAGCCAGAATCACTCGTCCTAAAAGATAAGCAACTCATCATCACCTTTATTGGTTTTGGCATTGCCGCTATCGTTGCTCTCAAAAACGTCTCACTACCCTTCTTGTACCGATGAAATTTAAAACCGCCATCATAATCGGAGCTTCTTCCGGCATTGGACGAGAAATCGTTCGAATTCTTGCTTCGCAAGGCACAGTTGTCGCTGCAGTTGCTCGTCGTAAGCCAATGCTCGATGAACTTGTCGCGGAATTCCCCGGCAAAGTCTTAGCGTTTGAGCACGACGTCATCAATACCGATGAAGTCCCGGACCTCTTCCTAGAAATCACGAAACAACTTGGCGGCCTTGACCTTTTTGTTTACAACAGCGGAGTCATGCCGGAAGTTGAATCCAACGAATTCTCGTTTACCAAGGACATGGAAATGGTCAATGTGAATATGGTTGGCGCAATCGCATGGTGCAATCAAGCCGCAAATCGATTCCAAAATACAAAGCACGGTTCACTCGTCGGAATTGGCAGCGTTGCCGGCGATCGAGGAAGGCAACTACAACCCGTTTACAACGCTTCCAAGGCATTCCTCCATTCGTACCTCGAATCCATGCGGAACCGTCTATGCCGCTATGGTGTTGTCGTAAGTACCATCAAACCTGGTCCCGTCGACACTGAACTTGCCAAACACATGAAAATGAGCAAAATGTCTGCCCGACAAGCCGCTGAGATTTGCGTAAGCAAGTTTGACAAGACCGGCGAACACTATCTCAAATTCTTTCATCGATTTGCGTTCTACATCATTAAGCGCATTCCCAGCCCAATATTCCGCAAGCTCAAACTATGAGTCCCGCCGAGCTTTCCGTTGACCATTTAGACCGAATCAGTGGCTTTGGGCAGGCTGGGTTTGCCGATGCATTTGTCTACCGACCAACCTCTGAGCAGGAGATTCATGAAATCTTCAATTTGGCTCGATCTTCTGGTCGCAAGGTAACCCTTCGGGGATCGGGAAGAAGCTACGGGGATGCGAATATAGGTACTGAGAATATCGTCATTGACATCACTCGGATGAACCGAATCTTGAATTGGGACAAGGAAACCGGAATCATCGATTGTGAAGCAGGTGTCTCCATCGAAAACCTTTGGCGCTATTGCCTGGAAGATGGTTGGTGGCCACCCGTGGTTACCGGAACGATGTACCCGACGATCGGCGGGCTACTTGGAATGAATGTCCACGGCAAAAACAACTATTGCCAGGGCACGTTTGGCGAACACATTCTTGAGCTAGATGTCGTGTATTCAAACGGGAAAACTGAAACCCTCACGCCTTCTCACGAGCGCTTCTATTCCGTAATTTCTTCAGCGGGGCTTTTAGGAGTCATCACCCGCGCAAAACTGCAAATGCATCATGTAGCGAGTGGCAACCTCAAAGTCCTTGCCGAAGCCGCGAAAGATTGGGATGAAGAATTTGCGTTATTCGAGCAATACGAAAATGATGCCGACTACATGGTTTCGTGGATTGAATGTTTTGGCAAAGGTAAGAAAGCCGGTCGAGGGCAATTTCATGCCGCCTGGTACCCCGAACGAACAGATCTCCAGAGCCGAAAACCAGAATCTCAAGATTTACCGCCTCTTGTCATGGGATTCTTTCCAAAGTCCATGATGTGGAAGGTCATGAAGTGGTTCTTTAATCGCTCCGGAGTCCGGTTCATCAACTGGGCGAAGTGGATGGCGAGCAGCACGATTGGCAACCACAAAATTCACGAACAAGGTCTCGTCGGCTTTTCATTCTTACTCGACTACGTTCCTGATTGGCGAAAAGCCTACGAACCCGGCGGATTCATCCAATACCAATCTTTTGTGCCAAAGGAACATGCTAAGCGAGTCTTTGCCGAGCAAGTTCGTCTGCAGCAAGAATACAAATTGGAGTCCTATCTTGGCGTTCTCAAGCGACATAGGCCCGATAGATTTCTGTTCAGCCATGCGGTCGACGGCTACTCGTTTGCCCTTGACTTCAAAGTCACAAATAGAAACAAAACTAAGCTGTGGGAGTTAGCCCACAAAATGAATGATCTCGTCCTAGCTGCTGGTGGCAAGTTCTATTTTGCCAAAGACTCAACATTAAGACCAGAGGATGCCAAACAGTATCTCGGAGACGCGCTTCCCCAATTCCAAAAGCTCAAAAG
>JAYUOQ010000569.1:0-2418 GCA_043760685.1 Armatimonadota bacterium
TCATAACCCCACACGGACTCAAAGAGCTGTTCCCTTTCCAGAACTCGACCAGCGTTGACCACGAAGTAGTGAAGCAATCGAAACTCAAGAGCAGTCAAAACTACCTTTTGCTCACCAACTTTTGTTGATCTTTGCTTCATGTCAAGGACGAGCGGTCCTGATCGAACAACGTCGCCGTCAGACTCGTCAATTTTATACTCCGAAGTTCTTCGCAAGCATGCCCGAATTCTCGCCAATAGTTCACGTGATTCGAACGGTTTCGTAATGTAGTCATCGGCACCGACTTCTAGTCCGATGATTTTGTCCATGAGATCACTACGGCTTGTTAACATCAAAATTGGAAATGTCCATTTCATTCTTATGCGCCGGCAAAGCGAAACCCCGTCTTCGTCCGGCAATCCGAGATCCAGAATGAGGAGGGCGGGATTTTGTTCTGCAATACAGGCAAAACCGTCTTTTGCATTCGAAGCGCCACGAATCACAAAGTTATTGGCTTCTAGCAATTGGGTAAGGCTAGATAACAGGAACGGATCATCTTCGATAATTAGTATTTCACTCATATTGCCTTTGGAAATGTTACGGTCATCGTAGTTCCCTGGTCGGGTTGGCTGGTGCAATCAATTGTCCCTTGATGCTCTTCCACGATCTGTTTACAACTATAAAGGCCCAAACCAAACCCATTCGATCTCGTCGTGGCAAATGGTTGAAACAAGCGTTCACTCATTTCTGGAGACATTCCAGCACCGTTATCCGAGACAACTAAAATCGTGGAATCGACATTTGATTTAATCGAAACCGTTACTTTTCCATTTGCCTTTGAGGCATTGAGAGAGTTTAACAATAGGTTTACAATAAGGTGTTCGAGCCTTCCTTCATCACCCATTACGAAAACAGATTCTTCAGGAACGATTGCCTCCAATTCAACTTTTGAAATTGAGAATTGTGCTTCAATGAGGCTAATTACCTTTTCGAGAATGTCGGAAAGGTCTTGGTGCTCAAGGACTGCCTGATGGGGCTTGGCGTAGCTAAGTAGGCGGTGAGCCAAAACATTAAACCGGCCGAGGGAATCGCCGATATAGTTTAGTGCTTTTTCAGGTTCATCACTGCCCATGGAAATTTGAACATTGATTGAAGCCAAAATATTTCGAATATCGTGGGCAATTGAGGCAGCCAAGGTTCCTGTAACGGCAAGTTTCTCGCTTTGAATCAGGTTATTCTGGGTATTTTTGAGTTCTTCGCTGGTGACACGGAGCCCTTTTTCTAGCTGATGAATTCGTGATTCGCGTTCAAGTTCAGTGCTTACTCTCATCGCAAGCACAGACAGAAAGTGCAAATCATCAGAATCAAGGGTTACATCAGATTGAGCATCTAAAATGCAAAGAGTACCAATCGCAACTCCATTCAAATCAAAAATTGGTACACCAGCATATCGCGTCAAGCCTAGCTTAACGGGCGCCAGATTTTTGGCATTCTCGTCTAACCTGCCATCTTGAATAATAACTGGTCCACGACTGGCCAAACAGAATTGGCAATACGATTCTACTAGGGCATTTCCGGACATTTTGGGCAATTCGGAAGGAACGCCGCTAACTGTGTGAAACCTCATAAAATTGTCATCCAGGATTGAAAGCAAGGCAACCGCCCCGTAGTGTTCCGAGATCGTATCGACAATTGCTTGGACGATTTGGGTTGGATCTCGATCAAACAGAAGTGTGATTCGGCTTAATGCCTCTTGGTATTTCCTCTTCTTTGCACTGGCACTAATATCTAAAAACGTCCACAATCTCGCAATTACTTTTTGGTCGACGTTTCGTACTGGGCCCGAATAGCGTCGCAAAACCATGTCCGGATTTTTGAGAATGAGTTCGTCTTCTTGTTCAATGTTGTCGTCGGCGTAAACTTCTTCCAGATTGCGATGCCAGAGTTCGGTTTCGACTATCCGATGCTTCACCATTGCTCGTACGGCCTCAACATCATTGCTGACTACATTAGCCGTCGAGATTCCAAAGAGCTCTCCGAACTTTCCATTGCAGATGAGAGATTGATGGTCAAGATCGGTAACTAGTACCCCATAATCGACTGCACCAAGGACGGCCCTCAGCGAGTGCTCAATTTCTAGTGGCAGGAGTTCTCGCATGCTTAACTGCTCTTGACGGTCCGATCTCTTGCTCACCATCCATTAAGATAGCGGTTTCTTGAGGCAAGAGTAAAGAGATATGCATTATTGAGTAATCCTGGCTATCCATAAATGTCAATCTAAATGGTGGACCAACTAGATGAACGCAATCTGAATAGCATCAAAATGCAAGGTTAATCGTTTGGGGTGAAGACCCAAGTATTTTTACCGACAATATGAGGAGATGAGGACAAAACGCGGATTTACTCTGGTTGAATTGTTGATTGTCATCATCATTATTT
>JAYUOQ010000570.1:0-2412 GCA_043760685.1 Armatimonadota bacterium
GCCTTCTTCTCGTCCTTAGCATTCTCTAATCGGAAGTACTCAGGAAGCGTTACCAAATTGCCGTTGTTCTTTGCATTGGCATAATTCCATTCGTATCCAAATGTATTGGCATCAATTGCCTTAGGCGTAGCAAATGAATTCCATGAAATTGGAACTCTCTTTTCTTTCTTTCCGGGTTCCGTGGAGTGAACTTGCCATGAAGAACTTCCTCCACCGGTAAAGGTTCGGATATGTGATCCAGTCGGATTGATCGTTCCATTGCTTACTGGACCGCCATCGAACCATGTTTTCACCGAATCCCAAAGGGCAGATTTGTTGTATGCCGTGTCTTGGTGAACAAGAACAGATCGACCATCGGCACTTCGAGGGAACGAGGTTGGAGCAATTCGAGCATAAGATTCGCCATTTGAAGCGTCAGCTATCCGACAAGGAATGTATTGCGTTTCCATTTGCACGTGGCGATTTGGGTCCACTGGACGACTATCCAGCAACTTACCAACCCATTCCGGATTCCTCAACTGAGCCTGTGCCCAAAAGTGAGGAGTGAAGAAGGCAACTGGTCCTTTGAAGTTATTCGTGTTCAGGAACAGAGTCCAAGCTTGACCACCGTTTGGAATGTCCTTGCCGTTGGTTGTTGCCTTCGGTTCACAAATCGGGAGAGAAAGGTATCCGTATCCAAAAAGCTCACCGCTGGTGCCTTGCTTCAGGTCTAATCCATCAATCGGAAAAAGGACCCATGGACTTAGTTGCGCGACTCCGTACAGTCCTCGGGGCTTATCCCACGTACCCCAACCATGCGCAGGTCCGTTGGCAATATCACTAAAATTAGGTGCTACTCCACCCATGATGAACTTCGGAGTTTCAGTTGGAAATCGGGTGTCTCGCCACCAGCCTAAGCCACCTTCAACGTCTGAATACATCTCCTTCAGTGGAGTTCCTTCTTGTTGAGCAAACATCCAAGTCCCGGGTAGTCCGGTTTGAAACTGGTGACCCGGATAAGCCCGCAACAAAGGCCATGCCGCAATATACATCGAGAATCCGGCACCAAATGACTTGTCAACCCTCTCTTGAGTTGGAATGATAAGGTATCCCGCCAAGTACTCGTTACGAGCTTGGAATGATCTTGGTAAGGAAATTGAAGCTCCAACACCAATCGATGGTATCAATACAAAGGCGGCTAATCTTGATTTCTTCATGAGAACCAGTTCCAATAAACAATACCTTGCAATCCCATTTGGCTCGCGATTTCGCAGGTCGATCAACAAAACATGGAGCTAAGTACGGGGACTGACTTTCAATTCGATGATTAATGTCCTGAGGTCACGAAGATTCTTCTCTTACCGTTAACTTGTCAATACCTAAAGAAAATCATGACACTGGCTATCCTTTGACCGGTGGCATACTTGGGCAAATGAGAGCAAAGCATTTTGAAAGTCATCGAGCGCACCGAATTGGTTGGCTGCGTGCGTCTGTACTCGGCGCAAACGATGGTGTTGTCTCAGTTTCGAGTCTAGTTGTCGGTGTGGCTGCCAGCGGGACAAGCCATTCATCGGTGATGATAACCGGGGTTGCTGGATTAGTGGCTGGAGCCCTCTCAATGGCGGCCGGTGAATATATATCAGTTCAGTCGCAAGCCGACACCGAGAATGCTGATATTGAGAGGGAGCGAAAAGAGCTCATAGATGATCCCGATGCGGAACTTAAGGAACTCACTAATATATATATAAGTCGAGGGTTGAGTGACCAACTGGCATATCAAGTTGCCGAACAATTGACAACCAAAGATGCCCTTTCAGCCCATGCGCGCGATGAACTGGGAATTACGGAAACCCTAATGGCTCGACCTCTTCAGGCATCACTTGCGTCAGCGGCTTCTTTTGCGGTTGGAGCAATTATTCCGATCATCGCCGCCTATTTCGCACCAATTAAACTCGCCGGAATAGTGACAAGCATGGCGACTATTGTTGCACTTTCTGCACTAGGAGCTTTGGCCGCTTTTGCCGGTGGTGCTTCAATTTGGAGAGGCGCCATGAGAGTGACCTTTTGGGGAGCCCTCGCAATGGCGATAACTGCAGGGGTCGGAAGGCTTTTTGGGGCATCAGTGTGATCGAGAATGAATCCATTTTGAATTCCCAACCCATCAGCTGATAGTCAGCTTCATCAATGTCTTCGTCTAAACCCCATGTTTGATGTACAACTTGGTTCTGCCAAAGACATCGATATCGCCGAAGTAATACCAAAAAAATCAAAGTCTAACCGGCGAAAGAATAATAGAAGAAACTAGTGGGGACGATTGTATTAAGATCAACCCCACAAGAATTACCCCCTAAGCCTTACCAGACTTTACATCCTTGATCCAATCCTTCATGACCTTTGAGAACGCATTGTTAAATTTGCCTTTCTGAAAGTTCT
>JAYUOQ010000571.1:0-2405 GCA_043760685.1 Armatimonadota bacterium
CTCAACAAGGAGAGCATCGGATCCACCAACAATGAGCCCAGTGTAAGCATCACAATATGTGCTTTCCATTTCTTCCCAGGTGACTTGGCCAAGGCTGATCAGTTTGGTTCCCGGGCCAACTCCACCAACAACAAACCTTGGCTTGGATGAGGTTGAAAATTTGTCAGCACTCTTTTTCGCGATCTGGGCACTAAGAACACTGAGGACATACACAAGTTCAGGAATGTCATATTCGGCGAGGACGACTGAGGTTGTGCCAAACGTGACGGTTTCGCAGAGGTCAGAGCCTGCAGCGTAATAGGAATCGTGGACTGCTTCAACAACATCGGGACGAGTTGCAACCAAGAGTTCGTTGCATCCCTCAAGCGAAAGTCCGTTTAGCCGTTCGGCGGTTTCCTTTAGCTTTCCTGTGAGTATCGATGGATCAAGGACAAAGTCATCTGCCGTTAGTCCTGCCGCCTGGAACTGGGTTCCAGTAGCGCCGTCATAAATAACAACTCGCTCGGACATGACATCTAATAACTTTGAATCCACAAATTATATTATGGTTGTGAACTCTGGGGTTGGTACCAGGGTTTTCGGTGAAGGATCAGGGAATTAGGAGAATGGAGCTGAAAAGCTATGATTTGGACAATTCTCGCAACAATTTCGGTACTGGCATCAGGCACGTTCTCATTTGGGGCTTTGGTTAAGCAAGCACTAAAAGAACGGCGTCACCTTATGTAAGTATTGAATCCAAAGATTTTTCGGCTAAAAGGCCGTTGGACTTTATGTCCGACGGCTTTTTTCATGAATCCAGTAACATGTGGGACAATCTCCCACATTTCAATTTGAGCGATTTTTTAGGTTCAGGAATGCCAAATCAGTTCGATTTGAACTAATGTGTTTTCCAATATAGTAGACAAAAAGATACATAAATGCAGTTAATTTAACTAGACTAACTAGTTAAACTTCATAAATAGCTTTAATTTGTAATAAAAAGTGGAAAAAAAGGGTTGACCAGTGGGAAAAATCCCCTATATAATCATTTCATTCAACTCTGGGAGTCAGAGGCGGATTGGGAAGGCTGGGGTGCTGACTCAAAAAATTCGGGCAGGTGGTCGCATGGATGCGTTCTCCCCTGCCCACAAAATTTAGAAGTGATGGTACGGCGAAGATGGCAGAGAAAACTAAAAGGGATCCAGATCTCAAATTGCTCGTCAATCGCCATGAGCCAGTCCGAGTAGACGAAAAAGGCCGGATCACACTTCAAAAGGAAATTCGCGATGCGCTAGGAAGCGATGTTGTCTTGGTCTGCGATGTCAGTAAGGTCATGCGCATGTATCCCGCTGAAGTCTTTAATAGAATTCAGACTGACGCCAAAAGGAGATTTTCGGACGATAACGCAAGCGCGAATTACTACTTCACCGTTATTTACTCTAATGCTCGCCTCGCAGAAGTTGATAGTGCGAACCGATTAAGTATCCCTGCCGACCTTAGGAAGTTTGGTGGTTTCGATGTTAAGGAAGAATGTGTAGTCATTGCCAGTGGAAGGGACTTCATGGTCATGCCAAGGAAGGCGTATGACAGTTACATGGAAAGTCCAGTGAAGTTCATGGCACCTCAGAGAGAAGATGTCGAAATTCTGCGAAAGAAGGCATTTGAAGAGGAAGAAGAATTAAGGAGGCTAGAAAGGCTTCTGGCACCAGGCGAATGAGTGTAATGATGATGGAACCACGGACATTTCCCCACGAGCCAGTTATGGTCCATGAAGTTCTGCGGGCTCTTTCGCTAAAGCCTGGTGACTGCGTAGTTGATGGAACCCTGGGGTTAGGTGGTCACTCGCTGCACTTCGTCGATGCGATTCGTCCTGGCGGTACTTTGCTTGGTCTCGACTGGGATGAATCCATGCTTGCAGTAGCAAGAGAGAGAATTGGTAGTCCGAAGGGAGTGACTGTTCACTTTATCCACTCTGATTTCCGGGAGATGACTCTAGCCCTTCAGGAGTATTCGATCAAGCCAAATGGAATTCTTTTGGACCTCGGTCTTAACTCGGCTCAAATCGAAGATCCAAATCGAGGAATTACTTTTCGACAAAATGGTCCGCTCGATATGCGAATGGACAGAACCCGTGGTGAGCCAGCAGCTGCTTTGTTGAACCGATTGTCGCCTCAAGCCATCGAGGATGGATTGCTTGAATATGGAGATGAGCGGTGGGCGAGAGCGATAGCAAAGAAAATTGTCGAGCGCAGAAAGGATGAGCCTCTGAGGATGACGGACGATTTGGTTGAATGTGTTCTCGCCGCAATTCCTGCAAAGGCAAGAGACAAGCGAATCCATCCCGCAACTCGGACATTTCAGGCGGTAAGGATTATGGCTAACGCAGAATTGGATGGACTGAGCGATGCATTAGAAGATGCAGCAAA
>JAYUOQ010000572.1:0-2396 GCA_043760685.1 Armatimonadota bacterium
GTTCAACCTTTAGTTCGGTTATGAAATCGTATGCATCGAGCACTGTTGAACCAGATGGTTACGATATCAGTGGAAACAATTTCACCATTCGATTCCTTACCCGACATCGAGTAGCTTTTAGGCTCTCACAGCTCAGTACGAAAAAGGCTCACGTTGTGACCGGTATCGTCGTTGCAGCTGGTAAGCAATAAGCGGAAAAGTTGAATGATGAACGCGATGAGATAAGACGAAGACTCGATATCGTCGAGCTAGTCTCTCAGCGAGTTCGCCTAAAACGATCTGGCAAAAATTACTCGGGGCTCTGTCCGTTTCACGACGACAAGACCCCGAGTTTTAACGTCAGCCCCTCCACCGGGCGATATAAGTGCTGGTCCTGTGGTGAATCGGGTGACGCATTTACATGGGTGATGAAAACCCAGGCACTAGAATTCCGCGAAGCTCTCAAATTTTGTGCGGATCTTGCCGGTGTCGTTCTTTCGAACAATTTTGAAGGACCGAGAGTCGACAAATCAGAGCGAGAGAACCAGCTCTCCACAATGCAATCTGCATTGATCTTCTTTCGAAACGAACTCAAGAGGAACTCAAACTCCCTTGCTTACTTGGATAATCGAGGAATCACCCCAGAGGTTCAGGATGAATGGGAAATTGGATACGCCCCTTCAGTTGGAGAAGCATTGGCGGTACACCTCAAGAAAGAAGGAAAACACTTAGGAACAGCCGAGCAGCTTTTCTTGACCCAGAAGGACAACTCGGGAGGCTTTAGCGATAAATTTCGAGGAAGAGTCATGTTCCCTATCCGGGATGAACGAGGAGACCTCGTAGGTTTCGGCGGACGAATCATCGGAGACGGCAATCCAAAGTACATAAACAGCTCGGACACCCCTTTGTATCACAAGAGCCGGATTCTTTACGGGATCCATAAGGCAAAGGACAAAATGATGAAGAGTCGTCATGCGATCCTGGTCGAGGGCTATCTCGATGTCATTGCTTGCCACCGAGCAGGCGTAATGGAAGCAGTCGCTAGTTGCGGAACGGCATTGGCCGAAGGGCAAGTCAAGCTGCTTAAAAGGTTCGCCGACAAGGTAACCATACTCTACGATGGCGATGCGGCAGGACTTAAGGCCGCCGAAAGAGCCATAGATCTCTTTGCCGAAGCAGAATTTCCCTGTCGTATTGCAATTCTCCCCAAGGGTGACGATCCCGACACCCTCCTCAAAACGAAAGGACCAGAAGCAGTCCGAGAAGTCGTCGCTAAGTCTGAAATGCCGTTCGATTTCAAAATTCATCAGCTTGAGTTCAAACTTGGCATCGAAAGCGATGAGTTTTGGGAGCAGATTCCGGCTCTCCTGGCTCAAGCGACCAGCGAACTGGAACTCGAGAAGCATCTGTTGCGCCTTGCAAGCAAACACCCGACAATCAAGAGCCCAACCAGTGCAGTGGCTGCCCTTCGAAGAGAAGTGAGGACAGTCAAAAAAGGAAAGAACACTAACACGAAGCGACCAGAAATAGCGAAGCAAAGCAACACGCGCATGAAGGCAATCTTGCCTGCAGAAGCGGTGTTGTTAAAGGCCTTTTTCGACGAAACCTTCCGCAGCAAAGTCTGGCCCTATATTTCTAGTCCGAAACTCTTTGTCACTCCTTCTGCTATTGATTTGTGTAAGTCTTTGATATTAAACTTTGACGATAAAATGCCAACCGGACTAGCAATAGGTTGGATTGGAAAGCTTCCAGAAGAGAATCAACAGTTCTTTGCCGACCTAGAATTTGATTCGGGAGTGCAAGAGCTTAACGAAGCCTACGTGGACGAATCAATCAAGAATTTGGAGACTCACTCCAAATCACGAGAGCTGGACCTCGACAAGTCAAACATCTCCCCCGGAGATGACGAAGCCTTAAGAGATTATTTCCTCAAACTCAAACGACACAAAGGCGTCAATGAAATCGATGAAGAATAGTAAATTTGTCGAAGAAAGTACAAATTTGATGTTTATATCGGGAAAACATCTCGTAACATGAAAATACAAATTCTTACGGAATTCTTCTGCGAGAGTTTGTAATGGATTTATTGCCGTTATGTCGGAACTCGAGGGGATCAGAGAACCATCGGTCATTGGATTAAATTTCATTCGCTGTCCAGCGCGAAGGATTGCGATTGAGAATCTAGAGCGCCAAAAACCTGTCTTTGTGGATGAAGCCGGAGAGCCTCAAGAAAGTCTTGATGAGCTAGAGGACGGGTATGAAGATTCTGTCCACATGTGGTTCCGCAAAATAGGTCGCATTGCCTTATTACGAGCTGAACAAGAATTTGAACTTTCCAATCACGCCTGTCGAGGATGTGAAGATTGCAAAAAACTCCTGATAGAGTCAAATCTTCGCTTAGTTGTCAGCATTGCCAA
>JAYUOQ010000573.1:0-5960 GCA_043760685.1 Armatimonadota bacterium
CATTGATGTTCCTAAGAAATATGAAGAAGCTCACGCAACGTTTCTAGCTTGGAAAAAGCAAGAGCAGGAGACGGAAGGAAAGCTGATTGACGGATATAAGGCATTTAATGAAGGCAAAAGAGATGTTGCCAACAAAATCGAATCGATGATCCAAACCAGCGACCGCATTAGCAAAGAATATGAGGACAAACTATCAGGAATCGCCAAGAAAAACGGATTTGACTCGATCCAAAAGTTCTTGAGTCAGAAAAATGATCCGAAGCCGAAGCCCTGAAAACTGGGCCTAGAGCAGAAAGAAAAGTGGAGGAGAGAAGGAGATTCGAACTCCTGAGCCCTTTCAGGCTTCTTGTTTTCAAGACAAGCGCGATCGACCACTCCGCCATCTCTCCAAAGTCCTATACATAATACTCGGTTAAAACCGCGGACTTCAAAGGGCACCGCCCATCAATCGTCAAAAGTTTCCAATTTTCAGCGGGCTAAACTCCGTTGCCATCGGGTCTCGTGCCCATAATGTTGCCATGAATCGTAACTTCACAAGGCTTATTTGCGTTGGTATGGCTAGTGGCTTTGTCTCGTTCGGATTCGCGCAAATCAAGATGAAAGCCGAAGCATTTCGCTTGTCCGATGTCCGTCTTCTCCCCGGACCTTTTTTGGATGCTAACCAGATTAGCGTCAAGTATCTTGAGACTGTAGATCCCGACCGACTGCTTCACAGCTTCCGAAAAAACTCAGGACTGGAGCCAAAGGGCAAAATCTACGGCGGTTGGGAAAACTCAGGATTAGCCGGTCACTCGCTTGGTCACTTCCTCACGGCCTGCGCACAAGAATATGCTAGCAGTCGTAACCCAAGATTGAAGGCAAAGCTGGACTACATCGTCTCTGAACTGGCTGCATGCCAAAAGAATCGACCCGATGGATATATTGCCGCAATGCCGGATGGAGATCGAGTGTGGGCAGAAGTGAAAAAGGGAGACATCCGAAGCCACGGTTTCGACCTAAATGGCTTATGGTCACCCTGGTACACCCATCACAAAGTATTGGCGGGTCTACTCGATGCGTTTAAGTTTACCGATAGCTATCCAGCCCTCGAAGTCGCCCAGCGATTTGCGAATTGGATGATCGATGAAACTAAGGATCTGACACCCGAGCTATGGGAGAAAATGTTGGGCTGTGAATATGGGGGAATGAACGATGCCCTTGCTGAGCTCTATGCTATTACCGGAAAAACTCCTTACCTTGACCTCGCCAAAAAGTTTTACGATCACCGCGTCTTAGACCCGCTCACCAAGGGTGAAGATAACCTTTCCGGCAAGCATTCCAACACTCAAATTCCAAAATTGATCGGTCTAGCGAGGATTTCGGAACTGGCTCCAAATGACCAATATGCCAAGGCGGCCAAGTTCTTCTGGGAGACCGTCGTGAACCACCACACTTACGCTATTGGTGGCAACAGCAATCACGAGTATCTAGGAAAGCCCGGAGAACTAAGCGATCGGCTATCAAGTAATACCTGCGAAACCTGCAATACCTACAACATGCTCAAGCTCACACGTCACCTTTTTGAGTGGGAGCCCAAAGCCGAGTACGCCGACTATTACGAGCGAGCGCATTTGAACCATATCCTTGCCTCACAAGATCCAAAAAGTGGCGGAGTGACGTACTTCATGCCGCTAGGACCTGGCTCTCAACGGAACTATAGCAGCCCATTTAACGACTTCACCTGTTGCCATGGCTCGGGAATGGAGAACCATACCAAACATGCCGATAGCATCTACTTCTTCCAAGGTTCATCGCGCCTGTACGTTAATCTATTCATCTCAAGCGAAGTGACCTATCAGGGTCAAAAGCTCGAAATGAATACTGCCTTTCCCAATGATGGATCGGTGAGCTTGGTTGTAAAAGAAGGTCGTTCAAGATCGTATGAAATAGCCATTCGTCACCCCGGCTGGGCTACCGGACCAATCAATATTCGAGTTAATGGCAAAACCATGGCTAAATCGATCAAGCCATCCTCTTATTTCATCATCAAAAGGAACTGGAAGACCGGTGACAAGATCGATTTTGCTTTGCCGATGAGCCTTCATGCCGAGCCAATGCCAGACAACCCGAAGCGAGTTGCCCTTATGGTTGGTCCCCTTGTCTTAGCCGCAGATTTAACCAGCACCCAAAAGACTTCTGAACTCGAGCGATTCCCTGTGCTCGTTTCTAACGGAAGGCCCTTAACTTCTTGGTTGATCAAAGATCCCAGGAAAATGGAATTCCGAACGTCCGGGGTTGGCAAGCCAGCCGACATCACGTTTCGACCATTCTTGAATCTCAACCACGCCAAATACATGGTGTATTTGGACGAGTTTACAGATTCACAATGGACGGTTGCCGAAGCTGAATATCGCAAAGAGGAAGCGCGAATCAAGGAATTGGCTTCGAAGACAATAGACTTTGTCCGTATTGGCGAAATGCAACCCGAAAGAGACCACAAGCTAACTTCGGAAAAGAATGACGTACGCGAGTCGGATGGACGAAGCTTCCGGTCACCATTAGCCGATGGTTGGTTCCAGGTCGAAATGAAGTCGGACCCCAGTGTGCCAATGAAACTGGTCATGACTTATTGGGGCAATGAGCGCATGCGCCCAGACTTCTCGATCCTCATCGATGGAAAGGTGCTGAGTCTCGAAACCTTGAAAGACAAGCCAATGAACAAGTTTTTTGATGTCGAGTACGACATCCCCGCCGAATTAACGGCCGGAAAGTCGGTCATCGTGATAAAAGTGCAAGCAAGTAAAGGAAAGACCGGCGCTTCAATCTCTGGCATCAGGCTCATTCGCTAAAGCTTCGATACTTCCTTCCTGGCTTCATCAGCCTGAGCTGGGTTGAAGTTTGGATTGATTCGAAGCGCTTCCTGTAAGTGAGATTTTGCAATCAGCTTGTTGTTGAGGGCAAGTTCAATCATGCCAGCGTGAAAGTAAATTGTCGCATTCTTAGTACCCAATGCTAGGGCTTTGTCAATACACTGTTTAGCTTCAATTAATAGATAGCTTTTCTTACTGTCATTAGCTACTGATGTTGCCAGCTTATAAGTTGCCCAAGCATAGGTATCGTATGCGAAGATGTCTTTTCTGTTGGCTAGATCGTGACTTGCTGCATGTTGGGCTAACGCCAACTTTGAGTTGCGATCGGTCAGATAGACGCTAAACATTCGGTCATGTGTGTGCCCTCGGGTTTCATCTAATTCATTCATCTGGTCGATCCCGGCATCAACGGTGGACTGATTCATCGCCAAGACTTGCTTCGCATACTTGGCTGAGGCGGTCTTGTTTCCGGTTGCCTTCGCGGCATCTTCCATTAGCCCAACCACGTCAGTCATTGGCGCAATTGCGTTCAGCTTTTCGCCGTACATCAGGACGCCTCTGTGATCTTGTTGCATCGCTTTAAGTCGAGCCATGCTCGCCATCGCCTTCCAGCTACCCGAATTCTGTTTAAGGGCAGTCATATAATGCGATTCAGCTTTCGCAAGCTGACCATTTCTCGCTAGTAAGTCTCCAAGCTTAGTGTGAAACCAACTGACGGTTGTGTCCGCAAAATCGGGTCTGCTCTCCGCGATGTCGGTTGCCTGCTGAAGCTGCACCATCGCTACTTCAGGTTTACCAACCAGCTCACTTTGGCGAGCCATCAGCGAGAGCCCACCAGGATCTTTGCTCCATTCGGGATGCTTGCCAATCAGTTGCCTGGCTTCTTCATAGCGTCCAATTTCAAAGTAGATGTCGGTTAACGTCCGCTCGGCAAAATCATTTCCAGGTTCAAGTTCAAGTGATTTCTGGCATGCAACGAGGGCATCGTTAAACCGATGTTGTTCCCGCAAAGCCTCACTAAGAACTACAGCGGCAGATGAGTTTCTCGAGGATCTGATGGCGAGTGACTTTTGTGCGGCGGCTTCGGCTTTCTTTGCCAACTCTTCCGAGTCCTTCTCACGGCCCGCGTTCAAATAGGCGGTAGCAAGTTGTTTCCATCCAATTGCGCCACTCGGGTCTCGCTTCACTCGTCCCAAGTTAAACTCGACTTCCTTAGTAGCAAGCGTTGGGTCATAGGCGCGGTGACCGACCGGCGTAAGAGTCGTTGCCGCTTCAGCCCGTGGGATTGTTCGGACGATGACGACGGTAACCGCGATGATGGCAAGGATTGAGAGCGAGGTTTTCATAAATCTAAATTGACCCCCTGTGTCCGGGGAGGAGTGGGGGCCAGGTAATGGTCTCCTATTGAGGAGCGCCTAAGTAAGGGAAAGTACCAATGAAGTGCTTTCCGCCTGCACCAACGTTGTCGCTGGTAAGGGTAGGAATTTGGTTGCCGTCGGCAGGAGCAAGCCCCAAGGCCGAAACAGTGGTTCCGAAGACAATTCCGAGGGAAATGTCAACCACATCGTCGGTCAAAGCTCGACCGCCAAATGTACCGCCAGTTGCGCCGTTGGTTTCGTATCCAAGGTAGGATGCGACTCCGCCTTGAGTAAGGTTAGCTTTCATCGTATCAGGAACTAATACCGAAGTCACAACATTCGCAGTGGCTTGAGATCTGCCAGCAACGTTGGTCATGAAATCGTTGATATCGTTCTTCAGCTCAAGAAAGTCCTTGTCTGGAGTAGCTTCATCGTTGATCTTGTGTCGGTTGTTCGCAACCGTAGCAAAGACTTCGTTGACAACTGGGTTAGCCAGTCGGTCTCGTTGGATGTACACATTGCCAGATTTGACTCCGGTTGTACACCACAAACCAATGGTTGTGCCGGTTACAGGAGCTTTAGGGCCAGAGCCACCACAGCCTACAACGGCGATTGACGAAAGGGTAATGATAAGGGCAAGTTGTTTCATGGTTCTCATTAGTTGGTCAGCATGGACTTTGGAAGCTCAACAACGATCGAAAGAACGCTGTAGTTTCCGTTGGAAAGGAAGTCAACCGCATTGCCTGGACTTCTCCAAGTGGTTGATTGTGGTTGGTTCGGATTTGAAACCGGAATGCCGTTGATTGGAGTTGCTCGGTCTGGGAAGATGGTGAAGAATTGCTCGAGATCAAAGAAGAATGAATCTTCTCGAACGCCCGTGAATACTTGCATTCCGCTTGTTGGCGCAAAAGTAGTTCCAAAAGCTCCAGTTACTGAGTAAGGAGTCAACAGTTTGCCAGCCATTCCCACTGCGTCAGGAATTGCAGGTCCTGCAACGTGAGCGATCTGAGAAGAACCGGTTCCTTCAAACCAAACCTGAATGACTCGATCCTCTCGACCGTCAAGGTTGTTGTCAATCTTGAATTGGTAAAGAACGTTGGTGTCAAACGTGGTCGAGTTCTTCGTCGATGGCGTAATCAAAGGATGTACGTTCATGGCAAGAACAACATTGTTTGAGTTGTTCGGACTTGGGAACATGTAAACATCAGTTAAGTCAGTTCCTGGTGAAGCGGCGATTTGTGGAGTGTCAGCGTGATCAGACGCATACACATGTTGGATACCGAGCAGGCCAACTGTGGAAGCTAGGCCTAGTCCGGCTAAGATTGGAATCATTTTTCGTTTCATTGTTACTTTTCCAAACACTCATTTCTTAAAAGTTATGGGTGCTTGAGTTCATGAAACGACACTCACCTGAACGAACTCTGAATGGAAAGTGACCGAGGCGTGAACTCGGCGAAGATTGGGACTTTTGTCCTTTGGCTACAATGGGCGGGATGAGAATGTTCAATTCCACCATTGCACTTCCGCTGCCCATACCTGGTGCGGTGGTAAGGGTCATTGCCTGGTTCTTTTTCATGAAAGGAACCTTCATAAATGATGCATAAACGGTAAGAAATTTCTTTGGATAGCCACTAACATGGGCTGGGCTATCTTGTTGTGGCACTCGGCTCCGACATCTACGTCGAACAAGAGTCCTTGAAAAAGACTGCCAAAAAGGCAGTCTTTTTTGAGGTGACGTTGGGAGAAGCCAGTG
>JAYUOQ010000574.1:0-2377 GCA_043760685.1 Armatimonadota bacterium
GTTGAGGATTGATTCCTAATAGCCTTGCCTTATCTGGATCGCTACCAACGCTCTTGTGTCTGAGCCCGAACCGAGTCCGGTTTGCGACCACGAACCAAATGACTGGCGAAACCAAAGCAATCGCATAGTAGAGCATTAAAGGGAGGCGTTGGGTATCTGACAATGTACTTTTTCCAAATCCCGAGCCATCTAAAAAGCTCGTGGCGCCAGACGCCAACAGATTGATTGCCATTCCAGAAATAATGTGGTCGATTCGATAGATCTGAGTTAACGTCCAGTGGAGAAGACTGATGATTACACCGGCAAGAATCGCCATAAGAACGCCTCCGATAGCTCCAAATTGTGGTGCAAAGGCGGCGCAGACAAAGCATGCGGTGAGCATTTTGCCTTCAAGACCAATGTTGATTACGCCTGATCGCTCACTTGCGTACCCTGCCATTGCCATCAAAAGCAGTGGCGAAGACATCGTGATTACCTGTAAGAGAAAACTAACTATTGTTAACCTCCTTTTTGCTGTACCGGATTGCGGCAAACATGAGAATTACCGCCGCAAGGATAACCGTCGTAATTCCCTTGTCGATGCCTAAAATTGCAAGGGCGGTTCCGCCCTTATTCAAGACCCCAAAAAAGAATGAGCTAATGATCAAATAGTAAGGATTCGACGAGGATAACAGGGCAACACCTAAAGCATCGAACCCATAGCCGGTCGAGAATCCGTCGTAAAAACGATGTTCAAATTGAGCAACTTGCAAGGCACCTGCAAGACCAGAAAGCCCTCCGCTCATGAGCATTGCTTTTACCGTTACCTGTTTCGTTTTGACTCCGGCAAATTTGGCTGCCGTTGCATTTGCCCCGGTTGCCTTTAGCTCGTATCCGGCGATTGTCTTCTTGAGCCAATACGCCAAAACTAAGACACATGCAAGACCCACCACAAACGACTGAGGAATTTCAAGTTCACCGATCTTGAAGAGCGGAGTTAATTGGCTGGTAGCAGGCATCACCGAAGTAGATGACGCTGGTTGATCTTTGCCCTTAAAAGGACCTGACACAAGGGCCTTGGTTAAGTTCCAAGCGATTGCATTCAGCATGATGGTCGTGATGACTTCATGCCCATTTCGATATGCCTTAATGAGGCCGGCAGGCAATGCCCACAATGCTCCGCAAATGACACCAACCAGGCACCCGATAATGATGCCCTTCGATCCTCCGATTGCAATCATCGTGAGGCTGGCAAAGCAGGCACCGATCGTATATTGTCCTTCGGCACCAATGTTGAAAAGCCCAGCTTTAAGGGCCAAATAGACTGCTGCTCCAAGAACGAGCAGCGGCGTCATTTCCTTAATCGTTCCCGATATCTTTCGGGCATCTCCAAGCGAACCGGTAAAGATCGTTGTAATGGCTTGAAAGATATCTGCCTTAACAATCAGCAGAGAGATGACGATTGCAATAATGGAGCAGGCAATCAGGACTAAAACTTTTAGTTTCATCCGGCTCCCACCATGAGCCTTCCAATCGCGGCACGATCCCTGGCTTCTTCGGGTCTCGGCTCCGAAAGTTCTCCGTGGCACATGACGACAATTCGATCACAAAAATCGAGCAGCTCATCTAAGTCGAAACTGACAACTATTGCGCAAGCTCCATCGTTACAGGCCCTTCTTATCTCCTGATAGACTTTTGTTGTTGAATTAAGATCAAGTCCTCGGGCTGGTTGAAAGGCAAGGATCATCTGAGGATTGATTCGCAGGGCGCGACCTGCGACGAAGCGTTGTTGGTTACCACCGCTGAGGCTTCCCATTTCGTTATCTAACCCGCCATGTTTTGTTTCGAACATTTCCGCCATGACGGGAGCTTCGTCTCGCGTAGCTTTTGATAAGTTTGCAAATGCCGGAAGCCTTTGCAGTCCGAGGGCACTATTTTCAAACAGTGACCACTCTTCAATAATTCCTTCTTCGTGTCTATCTTCGGGGATGACCCGAAGTCCTTCAAGGATTCTGGTTTGGCTCGTTTCCGTATCCCATTGGTTACCGTCGAACGAGAAAGTGCCGCTCGTGGGCTTCGCGACACCAATAAGAGCATGAAAGAGTTCGCGTTGGCCATTTCCATCAACCCCAGCGATTCCTAATAGCTGACCCGTCTTCACTTGCAATCCAGCGTGCTTCACGGCTGAATCTCCCTTTTCACCTTTGACGGACAAGTTTTCGATGCTTAAGCGGACTGAATTCTTTGCTAAAGAAACTGGTTCTGGACGCTGAATGACTTCCCCGCCCACGATTTCCTCGGCCAATTGACTGGGAGAAACTTTGGTTACTTCGTGATCAGCTACTTTGATGCCGCCGCGAAGCACAGTGACTCGCTTGCAATGCTCGAAGACTTCAGT
>JAYUOQ010000575.1:0-2376 GCA_043760685.1 Armatimonadota bacterium
AAGATAATGCTCCTTGTTGACAATAAACCGTCAATGCGAGGCACTATCAAATCAAACGGCCGAGGGACTTTTCCCGTAAAGATTGCCAAACCAGGCTTCAGAAAGATCACCGCACAAGATCTTCGAAGTCGAGAAGCCAAGACGATCAAACTTAAAATCAAGTAAGTTTTGTCATAAAGAACCCGTTCAAGCAGTAGTTTGAACGGGTTCTTTTTTTGTGCCTCCCGGTACACTTGTTAAATGGATTTTGCCCTGACGCAAGAGCACGAACTGATTCGGGAAATGGCGTATAAATTCGGACAAAACGAAGTATTACCCGGACTCGCCGAAAGGGATCGTGAGCACCGTAGCGACTCCGAAATGCTTGAAAAAATGTCCGCTAGCGGCATCATGGGTATTTCAATCCCCGCCAAATATGGTGGAATGGACACCGACTATATCTCCCTGGGAATCGTCTGCGAAGAACTAGAAAGAGCAGACTCGACCGCCAGAGTCGTGATGTCAGTCCACTCAGGACTTCACGCACTAACCCTTCTCCAATGGGGAACCGAAGAGCAAAAACAGCGTTGGCTCCCCGACCTTGCCAAAGGCAACAAATGGGGCGGCTTTGGCTTGACTGAACCAAATGCCGGTTCAGACGCTGCAAATTTGCGCACAACTGCAACCAAGGACGGAGACTCTTACATTCTCAATGGCGAGAAAACTTGGATTTCCCTGGCCGACTACGCTCACCAATTTCTAGTCATCACCAGGCTAACAAACACGACGGCGAAAGCTCCATACGCCGCATTCATTGTCGATCGAAACACGCCAGGATTTTCATCCAAAGCAATCAAAGGCAAGCTCGGAGTCCGCGCAGGAAACACTGGGCAAATCTTTTTCGATAACATGAAAGTCTCTGCTGACAACATGATTGGCGAAGAAGGTGACGGTTTTAAGGTCGCAATGAGCGCGCTTGATCATGGTCGATACACCGTAGCCGCCGGCGCGGTAGGCATCATCACTGCATGTCTCGACGCAAGCACTAAATATGCCAACGAGCGAATGGTTGGCGGAGAAGCTATCGGCAAAAAGCAACTCGTCCAACAGATGATCGCTTCGATGGTGAAAGGGCGTGAAATCGGACGCTTGTTGTACTACAAGGTTGGTTGGATGAAGAACACCGGTCTTCGACATACCAAAGAATGTTCAATGGCAAAGTGGACCAACTGCGAAGCAGCCTTTGACGCGGCAAACAAAGCCGTGGAAATCCATGGTGCATACGGTTTCTGTGATGAATTCCCAGTAGAACGCTATTTCCGAAACTCCAGAGGAGCCATGATCTACGAGGGAACCCACGAAATTCACACGCTCATGCAAGCTGAATATGAACTTGGATATCGAGCGGACAAGCCAATAAGCCGAGTCTTGCCGACCTGGCCGGTACATTAAGCCAAATTTTATGATCATGAATTAATAGGACTTTAGACCTAGTCCCTTTTTGTTATTTTATTCAATCATTGTTAAGTTGGTGTAGGATAATTTTAATGGTAAGTATATTCGCTTTTGGAGTACATTTAGCTACTTGTGTATTTCAGCAAACCACCTGTATTCACGACTTCGTTACCGGAAGCCCCACTACGATTTCAATAAATGACTACATTGATGAAATTGAAGGAACCTTTATGGGTTCTTGTGATGCTCCAGCTGATTCAAGTTCTCACGACGACACAAATGAGTGTGTTGAAATTTATGCACATGTCGCCACAGTTAACGGACAACAAGCTATGTCCTTGGGTAGTTCTAGTTCATCCTGCAACGATGGCTTTTGGAGCACTGAGTGGGATTTGCACAAAGATACCCTACCACACTCCATTAGTTACGACGCAATACATGTTGATAGTGGCTTTATATTGACAAGGGGTTACCAAAAAAACATTACTTATTCCTCAAAATTGTTTCCGATTACAATTACGCTCTTTGGTGTAACGTTCAATGGATATTGGGGTCGATTGAAATCCCACATTGACTCTTGCGCCAGATTTCAACGAGTCAAGTCAGCTATTAGTGGTTCTGGCGGATCTGGTAATTGAATGTGGTGATACCAATGTTTACTGCTCTGATACTAAGCGTAGTTTCCCTCAACCAAGTATTCTCGGATCAACTCGATTCAAAGGACCTCCAGATTTTGAATTCGTCGAATGGCGGAGTAGTGGTTCATCAACTTATGGGCGGCAGGAAAGGTCTTGCTGTCGAAACAATGTCCAGCTTGCGCACCAAGTCCTTGGCATCGATTCGCACTCTGCAGTCAAATGCTTTTTTGGTGACTCCTGGGAAGTTTGGACTATATGTAATGTCAAAGGATGCATTGGGACCATATGCCTCAGGTGAAAAAGA
>JAYUOQ010000576.1:0-17112 GCA_043760685.1 Armatimonadota bacterium
GTCCAGGTGGAGCAATGCCAGAGGTGGCGGGAACTGCTGGTTTTGTGATGCAAGATTACGATCCCGTAACTTGGGCAACCGCAATCGGTAAGTTGCTTCGTGATCCAAGTAAACTCAGCGAACTCAAGGCGAAAGGTATTGAGCGAGAGAAAGAGTTCACTTGGGCTCAATCTGCTCAGGCTCACTACAACGTTTATCGAGAAATGTTATAGCAATGGATGATCAATTTTTGGAACTCTTAGCAAATCCGAACGATCCGGAACGGCCTCGGCTCATTCGGTCGTATGACTATTTGATTTGCACTAAGACCGGATCCGGCTTTCCAATTGTTGATGGGATTCCACAATTGTTACCAGAAAACGAAATTTCTGCGGACAAGATGAAGGAGCTATTGAAAAAATGAGTGAAATAAACCTAAAAGTCCTTGTCTTGCACGGACCAAACCTCAATTTGACCGGGTTTCGAGAACCTGATGTCTACGGAAAGAAACCCCTCGATGAAATTGATGACGATATTAAAGCTGAAGCCACATTGTTGGGCATTGAGGTTCGAATTCTTCAATCCAATTCTGAGGGAATCCTAATCGACACCATTCAAGAGCACCGAAGGTGGGCAGATGGGATCATTATCAACCCGGGCGGGCTTACCCACTATTCAATTTCTTTGCGAGACGCCCTAGCATCAGTACGACTTCCTGTTATCGAAGTTCATCTTTCAAATGTACATGCCCGAGAAGAGTTTCGGCGCACGAGCGTCATTTCGCCGGTTACGGTGGGTCAAATAGTTGGATTCGGTGGCTTCGGCTATCAAATGGGATTGCGTGCACTCATTAATTTGCAAACGGAAGTCGTATAACAATGAAAACACAACTTGAAAGAATGAGAGACGCCATGGCGGCGGCAAATGTCGAAGCGGTCTTAGTAAGCAGCTCCACAAATTTATTCTGGCTGACCGGTTTCACCGGTTCATTTGGCTATGTCTTGTTAAGCGCAACCGATGCTCGATTTATCACCGATAGTCGGTACGCCGTTCAAGCGAAAGAACAAGTATCAAACATGCCGGTTGTTTCGTTTTCAACTCCAAAATCGGGAATGCAAGTTCTCAAAGAAGAGTTGGACTCCCTAGGGCTGACAAAAGTTGCCTTTGAATCCGTCTACGTAACTTGTGCCCAACTCACTCAGTTTCAAGAAAAAGTCGCTGGCGTAGAGTGGGTTCCCGCAGACGACTTGATCGAAAATCTGCGGATGATCAAGACACCGGCGGAGGTCAAGTTGATCAAAGATGCGTGTGCCTTGACCGACAAAGGTTTTGACCACATCAAGCGTCTTGTTCAAGTCGGAGTCTCCGAGTTTGAAATTCAACTCGAACTCGAATTCTTCTTTCGACGGAACGGCGCAACATGTGCCTTCGATCCAATTATTGTGAGCGGTGCCAATAGCGCCAGGCCACACGGCAAAGCTACAGAAAAGCCATTAGAGGATGGAGACTTGGTCACGTTCGATTTTGGTGCCAAACTCGGCGGATATTGTGCTGACATGACTCGAACAGTGGTTGCTGGGAAAGCTAGTGATAAGACAAAAGAGATTTACAATACGGTTTTGCGAGCGCAAATGGCGTGCCTCGAAATGATGAAACCGGGAGTCATTGCCGAGGACGTCGATGCAAAGGCTCGCGAAATTTTTGGTGAGAAGGGCTGGGCAGGCAACTTCGGACATGGTCTTGGCCACGGACTTGGAATCCTTGTGCACGACACTGGTCGCCTTGGAATCGGAAGCAAAACGGTTCTTGAACCTGGACAGATTTGGACGGTCGAGCCTGGAATCTATTTTGAAGGCTTTGGCGGGTGCCGCATCGAGGATGATGTGCTTGTTACAGATTCTGGCATCAAAATCTTCAACCACACGACCAAGGATCTGCTTGAACTGGGGTAGATCAAAGGAAAGGGGCCGTACGCAGTGAACAGGGGATTATCCCAGTTTTTTGACGCATTTAAGGAAAGTACGGGATTGCGTCGAGCGTCTGAATGTTCATGATCACCGCTCTCGTCTTCTCGCTCCTGCCCTCGAGCCAATTGACGGCCGAACAAACGACGATCGGTGCATTGCGAGACGCCGTTATTCGTGCCGAGACGTCCGAAAAAGCGTCAAGTGCCTATAAGGTGCTGTTCACGAAAAAATGGCCAAGCGATATTGGGTTGGCGAGCAAAGAGTTGGATACGAGCATAGCCTTGCAATCCGTTTGGGAGGCCTCGCATCGTCCGGAGAAGCACTACGATAAAAACACCCACTGGCATTGGCGATATAAGCCGACCAAGACGAAACAGTTTGTCGACTTCTTTCAGAAGCGAACTTCGCTTCCGATTCCTCTGTGGTGGCAAGAAACCATTCTAAATACGGAGATGGAGCCGGGCAAAGGTAGTGCATGTTTTGGCCCATACCCTCGTCGAAATGCAGCAAGCTTTACCGTGCAAAAGGATTCCGTCGCGGTAATGTTGAGTGGTCGAAAAGTCGGCTCTTTGCCGTTATCGACCGAGATTATAGCCTTCGACGCTATTCAATGGAAGGATCAAGCTCTAGTCGTCGTTATTCCCTTGGGTGGACCAGGAAAACTCTACTTGTTTGGTCGAGACGCCAAAACTATCGTTTGGCGGACCGATGTTTGGGCGACTGGCCGATGGACTGTAAATGGTCTTGTTATCGAGACGGTATCACTCGTCCTGCGCGAAGATTCGGTCGCTGTTTTCGGAGAGGCAGGAACCGCCTATGCAGAATCCTTCAACGCCACTACAGGAACGTCAATCTTTCGTTTTAACACGAGTTATTGGCAAAACTGGTCTGAGAGTTGGAAACGGTGAATTCGAGACTGGTCGATTTTCGGCGCATATCGCTAGCATAGAAGAAAACTCAGGACTGAAAATCGCTTCACCGACTACAAAACGAAGGCTTGAATCCCAAGTTTTGTCGTATAACCAATTCATGACCATATCTGAATTCCAAGACAAGAAGCTCGGAGCATCGGTCACGCTTGGCTTGATCGTTGGTGTAGCCCTCTACTGCGTCAGCTTCATAGTCTTCAAAGCTTATGTCCACACTTTCGATCCTTTGATCACGCCAAGGATTGAGGGATTTACCCACTTCGGCTGGATTCCACTTGTTCTCGTGGTAGCGCAAAGTTTTTTTAGCTATCTGACCAAGAAGCCTGAACTCGTGCTCGTATTCTTTCTCTTCTTCAATCTGTTGTTGTCAGGTGCATTTGCATGGAGCGGACCGTCCGATCAGCTCAAAATTGTCCAAGCTCTGTATAACTTCAAGATGGCGATATATGCATTTCTTCCAATCCTAAACGCTGTTATCTGTCAACTGATTCTGATTCGGCAACAAAGATTGTTGAAGTCCTAGTCTTCCGTCCGATTTCTCTTCTTTGCCAGCAACGCCGATGCCGTGCTTCCCGTAACTGGTTCTGGCTTGATTTCTGGCTCTGCGCCCTTGACTTCAGCTCTTGGCTGAGATTTGACATCGGGCAGAATCCCTGTGGACTCCTTCATTGAGGTCCGAGTTTGAACTCGTTGCTTTGCACTCTTCAGACCCTGAATCGGATGCGAAGTTTCTGGGATGACAACTCGTTTCTTCCGGGTTGCGAGCAGATCCTTGATCGGGACCACAATTCGCCGAGTGGCGATGTCAAACGGCAAAACCAAGATCGAGAGGAGCACAAAGAGCGACCATAGCTCAGATAGTGACCTGCCCTGAAGTTCGACTGGCCGAAAGATTTCCGAGGGCTTGCTCACCGCCTTACCTTTGGTTGACGAAGCCGTTTCGGCTAGCAATGGAGTATTCGGTCGGAGCATTCGGTATTCCGCTGGATAAGAAACAGAAGCACCTGCAGTTGAAACCCTTGATCCGCCCTTTCCATCTTTTTCGACGACGCTCACAATATAGCTGCCAACCCCACTGGTTTCTACTTCTGATTCGTATCGTCCAGGACCAGTTTGACTAAGGATCAACTCCTTGCTGGTTCCATCTGGTGCCCCGATTCGTACCGGAGTTTCTGGGGCAGTCAGTGGGTTGCCATTTGGATCGCGACCAATAACCACGATCTTCACTTTTCCAGCGTCTTGCTTGATCTCCGTTTGATAGTTATTCTTCGGAGCTTGACGTCCAACCGACCGAACCAATTGTGACCAGAACAGCCCAAATTCTGACCAAGAAACCCAGTTCTTCGCCCATTGTGCCTTTGCATCACTGGTGAAGGCAAAAGTGGTCGCAAGTCCATTGTGTCCCGTCATCAACAATGGATCATCTTTCTTTGTCTTGAGCAACACCTTTGAAAGCGGTTTTGATTCGGTAAGACAATATGCCAAAAGAGGCGGTGCGCCACCATCAAACACTCCGCTGATCGCTTCATCAAGTTGAGTGATCTTAGGAATGAATGCCCCTTCTTCAATAGCACTACGGCTCATTACTGCCGTATCTTGGGTAAAAATCGCGGGCAATTGGGCTCCTTTATTGGCAAGGTAAAACCGTCCTCCACCAATCATCGCGAGCCTTTTGAGGTTTGGAACGTCCTTTCCGTCGCCAATCGCCACGACCGAAGTCGTGATTTTTTGAGTCCTCATGGTAGTAGCAACGTCAAAAACCGTATCCCAATCGGTGGAGTCTGCTCCGTCAGCAAGCAGAACAAAGTGCCGCGTTTTGCTTGGTTCCTTCGAAAGAATTTCAAAGGCTCTGGTGATAGTCGGTCGAACATAGATTCCTCCACCATTAATCGCGAGTTTTCTGGCACCGTTGATTGCCGATTCTTTGTTCTCGGCGGATTGCATCGGCACAACCATTTCAATTCCGTTGCTGCTTCCACCAACCCCGACTCGGTCCATCGGACCCAACATCTTAATGGTTTCTTCCGCGGCGCGAGAAGCCAACCGCACTTTTGGCTGTCCATCCTCAATCATTCCCATACTGCCAGAGCAGTCAGCCATGATCAAAACCGATGCACCTGCCAGCGACTTCTTTTGCCGAATGTTGAGGTCAACCGGCAAAGCTTCAATTACATTGGTGCCGTACCAGCCTCCCGGCAAAAACGAGTCTTGACCACCAATCATCGCGAGCCCAATTCCGCTGTCCCTACTGGCGGTGACAATTGCATTCCGAATCGAATCGGGCACATTCGCCGCGTTGATATCATTCAAAATGATGGAATCGTAGCCTTGGTATTGCTCTGGTCTAGTTGGTAGGCCGCTCGGACCAACGACATCAACTACAATGCTATTTCGTTCCAACGCAGTGGCTAAAGCTCGATCATCAAGTCTGTTCTGAGCAACGAGTACCTTCGGCCGCCCGCGCACATTGATGAATCCGGCTCCAACATTATTTCTCGTATCAACATCCCCATTTGCTTCTAGAGTTGCTCGGTATCTCAGCAAACCAACACTTTTGATGGTCTGAGGAAAAATGATCGAGTTTCGACCATCATGAAGGTCTACAAGCTTTTCGGCAACAACGACCCCATCACGATCGAGTCGAACTTTGCCAGACTGAATTCCTTGCGAATCAATGTTTACTTTAAGCTCGAATGGTTCGCCCTCTTTTCCGGAGTCGGGTACTTCGACCGAGGCCACAAGGACTTCTTTGGTATCAACATTTTGACCAAGAGATACGACATCAATACTGACGTTATCTAAACCAGCAACTTGGGCCGCGCCTCTAAGGTCGCCCTGAGTCTCGTTACCATCTGATAGGAGGACGATTCGTTTCGCCTTCCCCTCTGGAAAGGTCGCCGAGGCAAGCCTAACTGCTCCCGCAATATCGGTCGTTGATCCCGCAACTCTGGATTCTATTCGTCGGACGGACCTTCGACCACCGGGTGCCGATTCAATCGATGCATTCCCTGCAAATACGATGATGGCTGCTTGATCTGTATTCGGCATTTTCGAGAGTGCTTCATCAATAAATTGTTCTTGCTTTTCGCGATCTCTATCTCGTATCGAATCGCTACGATCGACTAAGAAGACCGTGCAAGTTCCTTGGTTGTTTCGGTAGATCTCTGGTCCCGCAAGTGCAATAACCAAAAGGGAAGCCATGAGTCCACGCAGAATAAACGCCCGCATTTTTCGCCGCTTAGCCAAACCTTGAACTTGAAAGTACGACCAATAAAGCCCGACAAGGAGCGGAACGAACAAAAGTAAGAAAAGCGGATTGGTAAGCCTCATCTAGCTTTTCCTCGAATAGACCCACCATTCAAATGCCAAGAACCCTAGGCAAAGCATGACAAAAATCCTCCAGTAGTCTTGGAGGCGAAATGGGGTCTGGATTGCTTTTACTTTTCCGGTTCCCAGTACCAAGTCAGGCTTCGTGGCAATATTGCTTTCGATGTCGCTTCTCAAAGAAACAAAGACATCTTTGGGCTTATCATTGACTGAAGCACCATATTTTCCAGCGTAAGCAATGTTTCTCCAGATTGCTTGTCCGTCCTTGGCTGGGATAGATTGCTGATATCCATTTGGTCCAGAAACAGAAACATCTGTTTGAGATCGAAATGCAAACGTGGCTCCTGATTTCGTAACGATCTCGTTGAGATCAGATTCGTTGGCGACGAAGTCCAGGATGTTAGCGATGAAAATCGGAAACCCAACTTGAAGAGGGAAGTCGCTCTCCAGAGTGTTAAAACAAACCGCGACCTTCCTCGTCTCGCCATAATCAGCCACAACAATTGGCCCCTGATTTGAATCAACAATTGTCTTGGCACCTTCAAACGGCTGCAGAAGAAAGCCTTTTTCAATGTAGGTCGTTGAAAAGTTCACGCCTTTGGTCAAGGGCGATTTAGTAACGTCAGTGATCTTGGGAGACTCAATTTGTCCTTTCGAAATTGCTCCACTTGACTCAGAACTCTGTCCAAACGATACGACTGCCTTACTGCTTACCGGTTGGGGTTTGATACCGTCAAAAACAATAAGATCAAACTTCGAAACGGACCCCTTTTCAGAATTAGGGAGAGAGTCGGACCGATCCAAAGTGACCCTCGGATCCAACAGCAATGCTCGTTCGAGAAAAGGATTACCCTTCGAGACTATCAACGTACTAATCGCCGAATTAGGATCAGCAGAAGCATAAAGTTGGTTGTCAGCAAGTAAGAGGTCCTTGGCGTCTATCCGAGCCTGAAGAATCCGCGTAGATGCGGGAGCCAAGCAGGAAACTCCTGCGGATTTTAGCGATTGGATGGACAATTTTGTGGTGTAGATGAGCTTGTTGTCGGCAAGGATCTCAAGAACGGTATCGGCTTTATTGAGTCCAAAATTTCTTACTCCGCAATAAACTTCGTTACCGCGTGACGTTTTCGCCAATCCGACGGCGGTAACTGCCAAATTTTCTTGCCTGGTTCCTATGCTCTTATAAACAACAGATGCCTTCCCGGGTGAAAAATTGTCTACCTTTGGAAAACATCCATCAGATATAACCAGAATTCTTGCGGAATCAAGGCTACTCACAATCGCAGCGGCCAACCTAAGCGCCTCTCCCATGTTGCCTTCTTCGTCGGTCGCCTTAATCCTGTTCAAAGCATCTCGTTGCTTCGCCGGATCATTGCTTAACGAAAACGCAACGCGCGGAATGGCTCCTGCTTCAATCAAAGCAAACCTGTCACTTGGCTTGCTCGTGTTTATGGCTGCGCGAACAAGATCAATCGCTCCATCAAATCGAGACGGCGAAACATCGGTGGCTCTCATCGATGCAGAAGTGTCAATGACTATAACCGTGGTCTCTCCAAGTAGTCCCTCTTGCCTAATCTGCGGTTGCGAAAATGCAAAGCAAAGGAGACATGCTATCAGCAATTGCAAAACCATGAGCCAATTGAATCTAAGCTTTTGGAACAAGCTATTTGCCCTGACCTCTTCGGTATGACTTGGCCACAAGAATGTAGCAGGAACCCGAACATCCTGTCTCCTCATTCGCAACAGATAGAGGGCGACGATAATGCAGGCCAAAGGAATAACCCAAAGTAAGTGGGAAGGTACTTGTAGGTTCATTCCACCCATCCCCCAGGCTTAAGTTTCCTGAGCATAACTTCTTCAAGCGAGTCAGTGGTTCGAATCAGATGGTGATGACCTCCGGTTCGCTTTGCGGCCTCGGAGACCGCCACAATATGTGCTTCCAAGCTTTTTCGATAATGACCGAGAGTTTCTCGATTAATCGTGATTTCAGTATTGGAGGATCCTTCTGAGTCAATCAGCCTAAGATCCCCTTCTAGCTCCGGATCAATTTCGATGTCACTCAAGATTTGAGCATGCCAAACTTCAAAGCCACGACCCCCAAGTGCTCGAATTGCCGCAGGCAATTCGGGGTCAAGTCCATCACTAACCAGTACAAGAATTCCACTTCGTAAATTCGAGCGTACGAGTGATCTCAGACTATCGGTAAGCTTCTCATGATTTTGCTCATCGCCATTGCGTTGAATTGCGTTCATGAGCCTATACGCCGACGATCTACCTCGCATTATTCCCGTTGGCGGCTGCTTTGCTCCAAGGACTTTTAGCCTTACTCCGTCTCCGCCAACCAAGCCAACGTAGCCAAATGCCATTGCGTACTTTTGGGCTATCTGCAGTTTTGTAGGTTCACCAAAATTCATACTTGGCGAACAGTCTAAACAGACGTACAAGACAACATCCTCTTCGTCCTGGTACGTTCTCATTACCGGTGTATCCAGGCGGGCTAGCACATTCCAATCTAAATGGCGAAGATCGTCTCCTTCCGAGTAGTTACGAAAATCGGCAAATTCAATTGAGACGCCTTTTTGCCGGCTGATTCGCTCTCCCTTAGAAGACCCACGATAGGTTCGATTCGGGCGAAGCCGTAAGTTCTCAAGAGTTCTTAGCTCTCGAGGCTCCAATAGTCCCGAAGTTTCAACTGCCATTTTGGTATGTCGCTAAACCTTGATTGGATCCTTGTCCCGTGAATCAACATGTGAGAGTGCCGACTGGATCACGTTGTCTGCCGAAACATTGTCAGCTTCCGCCTCGAAATTAAGAATTAGTCGATGGCGAAGCACGGGTCTCGCAGAAGCAACCAAATCTTCCTTCGAGACGTTAAATCGTCCGTCAAGCAAGGCCCTAATCTTTGATGCCGCAATCAGGGATTGAGCGCCACGCGGTGAAGAGCCGTATCTGACATATCGTTTCACGTATTCGCAAGGTCGTTCTGAATCGGGATGAGTTCCAAGAATGATCTGCAAGGCATAGTCCAAGACTGAGTCACTGATTGGAACCTCTCGAGCAAGGGTTCTCATCTTCACAACATCAGCACCAGTTGCTACCGCGGAAATGTCTTCGCCGCTCACCCCGGTGGTTCTTTGAACGATCGATTTCAACTCTGATTTTGTAGGGAAAGGAACAATAAGTTTAAAAAAGAAACGATCCAACTGAGCTTCAGGAAGCGGATAAGTCCCTTCTTGCTCAACTGGATTCTGGGTTGCCATGACCAAAAAGGGCTCTTCTAAGTCGTGTCTCTTTCCGCTGACGGTAACCGATCTTTCTTGCATCGCTTCAAGTAGGGCCGATTGCGTTTTTGGTGTCGCGCGATTGATTTCATCCGCCAAAACAATATTGGCAAAAATAGGTCCTTTTCGGAATTCAAACATTCGCGCGTCGTTGAGCACGTTAGTTCCCGTTACATCCGCTGGCATCATATCTGGCGTGAACTGTATTCGCGAGAAATCCAAAGAGAGCGCCTGAGACAAGGACTTGACGAGAAGAGTCTTGCCAAGACCGGGCATTCCCTCAAGCAGGATATGCCCATTGGCAGCAAGACCAATCATAACAGAGTCAACGACTTCCTCTTGTCCAACGATGACCTTATTGACTTCGGACTTTATCCGGTCAAATGTTTGACGAAACCAAGTTGCTTGTTCTGCTGACATAGTTCACTTTTTCAGACTTTCAAAATATTGCTTGACGCGCTGTTGATGTTCCTTTGGTATCTCATTTTTATTGAGAGCCGATTCGGCCTTCTTTGTGTACGAAGGCAGTACGTTTTTATACGGAACGGATGTTTTCGTTCCCTTGAATGTCGGTGCCTTTATTTCGAAAGTCATTTCCATTCCTGGGCGAGAGTTGTCCCTTTCTGTTGGTGCAAAAAGAGGATTGCCCTTTCCTTTACCTTGTTCAGGTTTCTGCAAATTCACATGACCACTGTCCATGATCATAACATCATTATCTGGTCCTGGACCAGAACTACTTCCCATTCCACTTCCCATTCCGAGTCCCAGACCGAGACCCAAACCTGCACCTTGTCATGTGCCGCAGCCATCTTTAAGCGAATCAAGCAGCTTCTGAAGATAAGCCTTTCGGAAGTCATCATCGGCCATCTTCTTGAGGAATTCTTCCATCTCCTTTTGTAGTCTCTGTCGCTCTTCCTTGGACAATGACGGTTGTCCAGTTTTGGCCGCCTGCTCGGCGCTCTGCTTTGCCTTCTGAGCAGCTTCTTGGATTTTCTTCCACATAGGATCGTCAAAGATTTTTTTGAGAACATCCCGGGCTTCTTGGGATAGTTGCATCGACTCCATGTCCTTTTGAGCCTGCTCGGCATTCTTTAAGGCCTCTTGAAGTTCCTTTTCTGTCTTCTGAATCTGATTTTCGAGATCCTTTCTAGCCGCCGCATCTAATCCTGGCTTGTTGACCTGGGCTTTCAGCGATTCTAGCTTCTTTTGGAGCTCGTCAACTTTACTTTTCGCATTCTTTGCATTCTGCATTGATGCTTCCATTTTCTGATTAAAGTCGGTATCACTCATCTTTACTGAGTCCATGTCCGCTTTCTCCAATCCAGCCTTTTGCAAAGCATCCTTTTGCATCTTGTCCAGCATCGACTCTGATTCTTTCAGCTTGTCAAGTTCTTGGACCGCACTCTTTTTCGCAAGTTCGTCAGCCTTCTTCGCGAGTTCGTCTGCGCGAATCATTGCTTCCTTCGGATCAATTCGTGCTTTTTCGTAGTCCTTCTGAAGTTTCATCAGGTCCTTTTGCAATGCTAACAGTTCAGGGCTTGTGCTCTTTTTGTCGGTGGAATCGTCAAAGATCGCTTTCTTCAGTTCTTCTAATCGCTTGGACTCTTTTTTCATCGATTCTTTGGCGACGAGAGCCTCCTGTGGCAAGAATAACTTTGAATTTGCAAAGAACAAGATACATGCGACCAGGGCAATACCGATGAATCCCACAAAATGAAAGCGTTTGAGGCGAACAGGATAAAGGGTATTGGGTCTGAGTCCGTTCAACTGTGCAGTTGCATCGTCACTGAGGAGTTGAGTAAAGGCGTTGTCATTAATACTGATCTCCGCTGAGGTTCCGAGTCTGTCCTTAAGCTTGGCTCGACGATCAATGCTTCGGGCAATCGAAAGGTCATCAACCCGACTAAATGTTCGAACTAGTATTCCAATCATAACTGACGCTGCGATCAGAAGCGCAAATTGATTCCATTCAAAATAGAAGACTCCTCGCCAATCCAAGATCGCCCACACAATACCAATCAAGGAACCAACTGCAGTGCCAGCAGCAGCTCCCTCTATTGCTTGCAAGAACTTGATTCTTCTTCTAAACGGCTGAAATTTTTTCGTAGCTATCATTGGCGATCCTCCGATCGAATCTATGTATTTCGTGACACTTGTTTATTAAATTGTGGAATGGTAATCATAATTAATAATACGGCTATACACAGCACTATTACACTATGGATCCCGGTCATTTTTGAAGCGTGAATGTCACACAAAACTCCTGCTATAGGATTAAGTGACCAAACTCCCGTCGCAGTTCTACTTTCGTCGCTAGCCAATATTAAGAATATGGCGGTAGGGAGGATGATGCCTAGAACAAAAAAGAACAAGGATATTGTTCGTCCTCGCGAAAGTATTGGATTCCTGCTCGATGCGTACCAGCCTGAGAAAAACGCTGCCAGCCATATCGAGAAAATCAAAAGGACGTACATCAGAAAGTAAGGCGAAACCGGATTAAGTCCCAGCACGACTGTTGTCGTAGATGAAGACGTAATTCCCAAAAATGGAGAAGACCCGTACGGAAACTTACTGCCAATGCAATAAGCCAAAGTAGAGAGACCAAAGAGCAAGCTAAGAAACGGAAGGTGTCCACTTGGTCTTCCTGTGAAGGTTTCACGAATGTTAAAAAGCCCATCGGGACGATGCCGCCTTAAGTCATTAAATCCAAAGCCAGCTAAGTACGGAACAACGATGATGCCAAGCACAAACAACATGGTAAACAAGGTTCGTCCGTGCAAGACCTGTAGTCCCTCAGCACCACTTAATGACCCAAATGTCGTAGCGAGACCAGAACCCATTGCGCTTACGAGAATTGGACCCATGCTCATTGAAACCAAAAGAAATATTGCCGAAGTGTAAACCAGAGAGTGGACTCTAAGGCCAAAAATTTCCTTCGAATTTCCTGGCGCAATCATCGAACCTGCTGAGAGTACGACGAACTTTACTACAATCAGGTGCATCAAAACAGACAAAATCCAAGATGGAATTTCGTGACCAAATACTGGCCAAGTTTGATCGGCAACAAATGAATAGCAAATTGGATTAAGGCTAAAAACTGGATTTACACTCGAAAACATGCCGCTTGGTCCAAAACCGCTGGCGGCTACCAACCAACCGGTTACAATCAAAAAGCAGCCAAGTGCCGCATAGGTCCAGATGATTGCGGGCAGAACCTTGTTGCACAAAGTTGACATAAGCAAACCAAACGAAACGCAGACAAGCCCATACATTGAATACAAGATGAAGGTGATTAAGAGCTGAGTCCAAGTTGTTCCGCCAAGGGTTACACTGACTGCGCAAAATGGTAAAGAGAGAACAAGCAGCAACCATACGAACCTATAAGAGCTAATGAGTTTGCCAACAAGGTAGTACTTTGGCTCCGTTGGAGCCGAAAAGACGAGATCCAACGAACGACGCTGTTTTTCGCTCACGATCGCAAATGCACCCATGCTTGGTGCCACCAGGGTGATCACAATTGCAAGCGATGCAAGAGTCGAGTAATAGAATGTTTGAAGTCTGCTCTGAGCTGTAGCTAAGCTGGTTTGCCCATAGGCACTTCCGAGAGAATTGTCGTAGACCATCAAAAGGACAAATGTCATAACAACGAGGTAGATCGTGAATAGAACAACTGCTCTACTGCCTCGTAACTGAACTCTCATGTCGCGAGTAGCGGTGGCATTGCCGACGTAAGTACGCTGAAGCCCCTTTATCCATGACAATTCGCCAGCCACTTCTAGTTCACGGCTCCGGTCGTAAGTTTGAGGAACACGTCTTCCAAGTTTGCTTGATCTTCACTGAAATTTGTAATTTGATGTCCGTCATCAACCATGGACTTTAAGAACTGAGCCTGATCCGATTCTTCTCCCGCAAGTTCAACTAAGAACTCCCCAGTTCCGACAGCCTCACACTTCTGGACATTCTTAGTTTTGGTGATCATGCTTTCTAGCCTCTGAAGATCACTAATGCACTGAACTCTAACCAACTTGGTCGGCCGAATGCTTCGAACGACCGAAGCAACATCACCAAAGGCGAGAAGCTCTCCACGTTCGATAATGCCAACGCAATTGCAGAAATCAGAGAGCTCTGGAAGAATATGAGAAGAAACGATGACAATCTTGCCCATTCTTCCCAATTCCGCGATCAACTCTTTAAGCTCTGCTCTTGCCCTAGGATCTAATCCCGAAGCCGGCTCATCAAGCAAGAGTAATTTAGGGTCGTGAACCAAACACCTGGCCAGACATAACCTTTGTTGCATACCTCGAGAAAGGGATTGGACAAAGGAGTGTTTCTTTATACTCAAATCCGTAAGTTCCAAGACCTCATCAATGACCTTGTCTCTCTTTTGCACACCATAAATGGAGGCAAAAAAGTCGAGATACTCCCAAACTTTGACATCGTCATAAAGACCGAAGAAGTCCGGCATGTAGCCAATCATTCGGCGTATCTGCATGGGGTTTTCAAGAATGTCGACCCCATTAAGTGTCGCAGTTCCAGAAGTTGGCTCCAACAATGTCGAAAGCATCCGAATAGTCGTAGTTTTCCCGGCTCCGTTACTACCGATAAATCCAAAGATGTCGCCTGGCTTCAGCGTAAACGAGATGTTTTGTACGGCAGTAAAGCCGCCAAAAGTCTTATGGAGATTTTTTACTTCAAGCATGGCGTTTCTTTTTGGGAATGAACTTTACTTCGTGGTCTGCAAAAACAAGGGTTTTGGTCGCCCAAACCAACAGGGTGATGGTGATGATGAATTGATACAAGAAGTGTCCCGTGGTTAAAGCAAACAAATCGAGGCTTTGGATCACAGATTGGTTTCCGAAAGCATCTCGCATCCCATTTCCGCTGGACGAAAGCCTCTTGAGGACCTCGAAAGGAGAAACGAGTCCAGTTACAAAACTTCCAGTAAATGAAGTCACCGTGGAAACCAGACCAGGAACAAAGATGAAGTAGATCACCACAACTCCGATTGAAACGGCCAGGGCGACCAGAGGGCGCTTAACCCTTGAAGAAATCAGTAAGGTCATCGCAATCAAAGAAGCTCCTTGAGCCAAAACTGTTAACAAGGCAAGAATCAAAGGCAGGAATCGAGTCTCCGGATAGAATAATGCGTCGATCATGACCGGAATAATGTAAAGCCCTAATCCCATTGCAAGACCAGCAAAGGCACCTACAAATTTCCCCGCAATGATTTGCCCGTGGGTGATTGGAGCAACAAGCAACATGTCCCAACTTCGACGCTCACGCTCGCCAGAAATGGAAGCATGGAGAAGTAGGGGAATCACAAACAACATCATCCCCACGAAAAACATAATCAGGATAATCGGGTCAATATCACCGCGATAGTAAACACAGACCATTGCGAACAAAGCGTACAAAACCAAGACAATCCCAATTCCCCCATTGATCGCTACCGACGATCCCCGAATGGAAAAGAATCTCTTGCGAAATCGAGTGACCTCGGCCATCATCGGATTCTTGGTTATGAGGACTTCCCACCAGGACGGCTTTATTGGGTTCATCGAGCTTCACTCCATTGGGGAACAGACGCGACCATGTATTGGGATGCTGGGTGCCCTGCACCATATTTCGGACCAACTGCCATAGAGTCAATACTTGTCAAAACAACAATCTTATTCGGCAAAGTCGATGCAAATTGTTGCCATCCCGTAATTGAATCAGGCTTTTCCTTATTTAACTTCGACCGAATAATTTTGCCAACCGGAAGCATTCGAGATGATCCGCTTTTGATTGGATCTGAAATCACTTGCTCTAGTCCTGTTCCCCAAATAGTGACTTGCAGAATATTTGCATGGGACTGATTCACGATTTTGATAAACGGTTCCCCTCTTTGGTTCACAAGGGTGATACTCAATCCCTTAAGTTCTGATGTGGTTTGCATGTATCCCATCTCCTTGAATGCCAAATTGGATGATCGCACATCGGGAGCAATCAGATGTCGACCATCATCCTTCAGGTTCAAATCGCCTCCCTCTGACGAGCCCATGTAATTTCCGGAAATAACTGATTCAACATCTCTCAACTCTAAATCGTAGGACTTTGCCCTCGGGAAAAACATTTCCGACCGGCCAAAAACTACTGAATCATCGCTATTTTCGCTGAGAATTGCAACCGCAGTCGTTCGGGTTGTTGCGCTTGCCTTATACAAACCAATAGTGCTGTTCAAAAGAGCCAAACTAAAAATTACGCTAATAACGGGAGTTGTCACCCAAGCAAGTTCCATCTTGTTTAACTTCTTTAAAATGAGGAAATTAAGTGGCACGACCGCAATAGCGTAAATGATCAAAATCCACATGATGTTAGCCAAAGAAGGTGGCTTAATTTGGTAGGGATCAGTGTAAGTTCCTGAATACCTGGTAGCCGCTGTAGGTGAAGGTACACCGGTGAATCCCGAAGAGTAGGCAACAGGGCTCCCACTGTAACCATATTCGTCCTGTCTTTGCCCGATCTGTTCGTTGACCAACCGGGAAATCGATTTCTTGTGATTCCATCGGACTGCTTTGAGCATAATTGCCCGTCGGTCTTCCGACTCTCGGACGGGTGACTCAAAAGGATTGACCGAAAGAATTGAGACAATTCCTGCCCCGTAGCTGCGACTAAAGCACGTCCCTTTGGGGAGTTTTATCTCAACGGATCCTAATCGGGGGGCACCAAGTAATTCAGTGAGCCCAACCTTCGTCACAACTTGAGTGTTTGAAACTGGAACGAGGTCTTTCCAACGTGGATCTGAAGATGCAGACAGAGCGGCTCCACCAATGAATGCCAAGGACCCACCAGATCGAACGAAGAACTTTATTGCATTAATTTGGGAGTCTCGTAGCTTTTCTGTTCCGTCCCCAAGCACCAGTCCATCAAGGCAAGAATAGCCAAAGGCTCGATCCGGTGCGTCATCGGGAGTACACCCGCCAACTCCAATTGCAGATCGTGCTGAAGATGGGTCACCTTCGCCATTAGGTTGACTTTTTACAAAAATCAGGTCGGAAGGGTTGTCGCTGATTAGTCCGAATCGAGTTTGTTCAGAATTGTAGCTTACTTTGATTGACGCTTCCTTAACACCAACCGGAGACCTCAAAACGACCTTTCCTGCGTTGTAGCCTCCAGACAAAAAGAGCACCCTCTTTTTGGTGCCAGACGGCAATTCCACTTGATAGTCGACACTTACCCGAGAGCCGAATTCGTCCGGCGAAATGACTCCAGTAGTGTTGGGACCCAGATTCTCAATATTTGCGTAGTAAGGATTTGGTTGTGATGATTCAAGCCCAGACCAAACTTGCTGGATTGACATAGTGAGACCCTGAGCATTGGCAACTGCGCCAAGCAAAGCTATTCCGGCAGCACAAATAAACCGAATGAATGATCTCCCCATCAGATTTAAGCAATGACGCATTCTAACATCCATTTAGTTCGATAAAAATTGCACTATTTCTTAGTTTCTTACCAATTTCCTACATGGCTTATTTCAGAAGCAGGAAAACGAAGACTTCTTTCAAGTACTTTCAAATCAGGATTTCGCTTACCAATGGCAATAACTAAGACAGGAAAGCGGGAACCGGGGAGTCCAAATTCTATAGA
>JAYUOQ010000577.1:0-5937 GCA_043760685.1 Armatimonadota bacterium
CTAAACCCATACTAACGAATGGGTCACCGTTTAACAATTTGGAAAACAGACCAAAGCAAAGCACGAAGACAAACCAACCCACGTAAGTTTTGTAGTTCTTGATGTTTGACATTCTATGCCCCCGACTTCCTATGCCATTGTAACACGAATAGGTTCTCTGTGAGGAACCTCTGGCCGCTTCGCAGCCCTCACTCCTAACCTCGACGCTACGCTTGGCGAACCAAGTTGCTGGACTAGGCAGGGCCAACCGCGCCTCGAGCCTTATCTACCCTCGCCATGAGACAACTATGTCAAACTCCAACGAGATAAGCTTCTTTATGTCAGCCACTACCGATTCTCTACCGGATGACCTATCACGCCAGCCATTCGATCGTTAGTTAAAATAGTCTTTTCACCGTTTGCAAACGTGACAATGAAGCGACTATCTGGACTATGGCGTAAGTAGAAAGCCCACGAAACGGACGGCACTTCTATCACTATTTCGACATGGCTAAAAGACTTCGGTGGCGCCTCTGCTCCCGACAACGATTGGTTCCAAAAAATCTCTTTTGAGTGCTCGTCGAGTCTTTCCAGATAACGTTTCCGACGTTCTGGTTCGTCGTAGTCACTTTTCGAGAGGTCATCAATGATAATAGGAAGGAGCTTTTGCGTCACTTCCTCAGATGTGCGAAATGTCGGGAAATGTCCTTGGTGCGTATCCGGATAGGTCGTAAATGCCCTGATTAAGAGATGAGCACTATAGTCCCGACCTCCCATCTCATTGCCAGCGATTGTGCCCAAAAAGAGCTTCACAAATGGCAAAGCCACGCAACCGATGATCGACAAGAGAAGGATGACAAGAACCCAGGGAGTCTTTTCCTTGGGTTTGTAAGGCTTCGCATCGGGTTGATCAAGCTTCGGTTCCATTACCTATCAAATGCACATTACCTCCCTAATGGCCCTACATCGTGACTTGAACCTACAAACTTTTTTGCCTTTAAATCTCTTGCCCCTTAGGACTGCATAAGCGTCTAATCAAGAATTGCTTCGTCGAATTCTACAAACATTTTGTGGCTTCGCACCTACCAGTGTTCTCGTATTAAGAGCCCCGATCCGGAGGATCGTATAGGGTAGCCAGGGTGTCATCGTGGATTGAGCGTTTAGCGAAAATCGCACGATGACCCCTGGATTGTTTGCCATAGTCACGAGTCCGAGGAACGAAGTGACCCGGTCGTTACGACCGCCAAACCCTTTGCTCTGCGACCCGCTGGGTCGGGGCTTTGGATGGACTATCCAGGGGTGCAAGCACGCCCTGGCTACCTTATATGACCCTACGGGCCATATAAGGTAGTACAGAAGCCATTACTGCAAAGCCACAAAGTTGGATGCCTAGTTCACAGGCGCTTTGCGCGAAGCCACAAAATACTCAGTCGCGTGCCCGAGTCGTAAACTTCCACGCCCTGGTGTATAAATTCCCTTGCGCATCTTTCAGCTTCAGGTTCACCGAATAGCTAGTGCCCGCCACAAGTGGCTTCTTCGGGATCAAGATCACCGAGTTCTTCAAATGGTTGTCGTTCGCCGCCGAAAGCTCATATCGGTCAACTTCAGCTCCGCTAGAGTTCGTAAACGATGAAGACACCAGCGAGACCGTACCCACCTTCTCGCCGTAAACGTTGGCAACCACCGGATAACCAAGAATATGCTCTGGATTGTCAAAACTTCGGGTCGGGTCGGGAGATTCGTTATTCTCCCATGAGGGTGCAACATTCACTCCACCAGCGGGTGGCGAGACGAACATTCCGTCAATTGTCATTCCATCACCATCAATCGTCAAGTTTCCTTCCTTGTAGCTCGCCCCGGCAATGGTGACCCCTGGTTTCATCATGCTGATTCGGTGGTACGGAGCGTCCCAAAGTCCAATAATTGCGTCGGAGGCACTCTGTGCGCCTGTCGAGACAACTTCCCAACTAGATCCTACGTGTCCAAAAAGGCTGGCTCGATCAGACGCCGCCATACCGGTATAACCTGCATAGCCCGGGTCCTCGCCGTGTCCGTCGCCTTTGTTAAGGGTCAAATAATTTGTGTGGGCCGTTGCGGCAGAGTTGAATGCAGCATCAAAGAAAACTGGCGCAAAGCCATGATCAGCCCGAATTCGATTGAAAATCCCGAGAACCTGCTTAGTGTCGGCAGAAATCTCTTCAACATTCTTAATAGCGTCGGGGCGAATCGTGACGGTCCACTTCTTGTCGAACTTCGCCCAATCGTCCACTTTTACGTGAGCAACCACCGAATAGGTGCCCGGAGCAAGGGTATCGCCTGATTCAAAGAAGAGTTCCTTCTTCCGGTTATCGTACTTGGCATCAACTTCTTTACCGTTAATGAAGAACGATGCCGCCGTGATTTTTGCATCACCATCGGCCCAAACTTGCCAAACGAACTTTGGATTTTTGACCTTAATGTCTCTGGCAGGACCAAAGCCCGCTGACCAAATCTGAATTTGCTTTTGATGCGCAACCGTCCCAAGCGAACAAGCCGCTAAGGCACCGAATATGATCATGGAACGAAATTTAGACACGGTTATTTTTGGGTGGTTAACTGAATGGACGAGAGTATAGAGACAAAGGTAAGCGATTTTAAGACAGTTTTCGGTGTAAGTTTTCCATTAAATTGAACATTTTCACCCCGTAAAGATGTCAAGTAAAATTAACCACTCTGTAAACTCAGAAATAACCCTAGAATATTAGTAAGTCTAACTCCGAATGAGCAGCCCTCCCACAACGCTTGGTCAGTACCAGATCATCCGCGAAATTGCGCGTTCGAACGATATCGTCTATGAGGCTTACGATCCGCTGATGAATCGCCGTGTAGCGGTCAAGGAGCTGAACATGCCTGCGGGTTCAACACCGCAGCAATTGGCCGACCGAGTCAGCCGATTTGGACGAGAGATCCATGCGGTCTCGCAGATGAACCATCCGAACATCATGACGGTGTTCACGGCAAGTGTAGACGACGGTCGATCGTACATGGCGATGGAGTACCTCGACGGTATCACATTGAGGAAAGAGATCGATAATTCTGGATTCATTCCAGCCGAAAGGGCAATAGAAATCATTTCCGCAATCTTGAGCGGCCTCGCTCATGCTCACGACAAAGGTGTCGTCCACCGTGACATCAAACCGGACAATATTCAATTGACTTCAGATAGTGGAGTCAAAATTACCGACTTCGGAATTGCGCGACTCACGTTCCAACCCAACCTCACGATGGATGGACAGGTTTTTGGGACCCCAAGCTATATGTCCCCTGAGCAAGTTGTCGGCAAGGACATCGATAACCGCACCGACCTATTCAGTGTGGGCGTGATGCTGTACGAAATGTTAACGGGCAACAAGCCCTTCCAAGGTGACAATGTCATCGCGATCACTCACGCAATTGTTAACGGTTCGCTCCCGACCACAACTCAAATTTCCCAACCGATATATAAAGTCATTGCCAAGGCCCTTGAAAAAGCGCCCCAGATGCGTTACCACAATGCCAACGAGATGCGGGAGGCACTGCTTGAAGCCCAACAGCCGGTACAGCATTACCAAAGCCCAGTTGCCGGATTTGACCCTTATGGTCAACCACCCCAGAGCCTTGTTGCTCCACCCTACATTTCTCCATACCAAGCTCCCGACCCATACGGTCAACCGATTCAAACACCCTATGGACAACCTCAGCCATACGGTCAAACCCAATATGGTGGCGTATTGCCGGCGTACACTCCTTACGGACAGTCCATTGCCGCACCACCCGTGATCTCCGCCCCTCCGACATACGGAGCATACAATCCTTATCAAGCTCCCGGTTTGGGTCAGATGCCCAACCAGCAGCCCTATAACGTGTACTATCCACCCCCACCTGGTCCGCCACTGGTGAGTGCTGAGGCACGTGAGCGAATGCGCCAGTTCGTTTGGGCATTTATTATGTTCATGGTAATCGCCGCTATCTTGGTATTTGGATTTATTGCCCTGACAAAGTCAATTCAGGATTCTAGCGCGAAGAACAGTTCAGTTAAGAAATCCGAGAGCCTGGCCGCAAGATCGAATTCGGAAGTACCGGTTCCGACGCTTGAAAATACCAAAGCCTTTCGACCAGCACAGCGCGATGCGTCAAGCCCAACGCCAGATCCTAACCTAAAGCCTGCGGGACCAAGTGGAGACCAACTAACTGCGGATGCCTCGAACGGTGAAAAAACGATTACCGACATAGCTAAAGCATCGACACTTATACGAGCTGGAGATGCATATCATGAAGCAGGTGACGATGCAAAAGCGTACGAGTCGTATAGTGAGGCATTCCAAATTAAAGCCGCAAACGGAGCTACGAACCGCGAACTTCGAGAAGTCCTTTACAAAATGCAGGAAGTAACCAAGCCGGGTACCCCCGAACGAGAATCGGTGGACAAAGCTATTGCCGGTCAGGCTTAACGAAGATAAGTCGGAGGAACGATCCCTGCGGAAGTTCCCCCAACTTTCATTCTAACGATTGTCGCGGGTCAGCAGGGGCCATGCGTCTGTTCGGAACGGCATCGCCGGCAACTTATCGCTGTTCACAAGGTTCACCTGCGGGTTGTCTTGCCAACCGTATCGAACGGCAACTGGATTGGGCACCTCGGGATGACTAAGTTTCACTGAACTTCCAACTATCTCGGCCGTGGCCCATCGCCACTTTCGATCTTCTCCGGCAATTGCAAAGCATCGTGGTGCCTGACCATCCGTTGTCTTGAGGCCAATTGCATGACTCAGTTCAATTGTGGCTACTCCACCATTGAAGGTTGCCTTCGCAAGGCGAGGGCCCTGCCACTCGATATTCTGGAAATAAGTCTTGCTGAGGGCAATTCTGGCTAGCCGTTCGCCAACGTCTCGCTTATTGCGGGGGTGAATATCTTGGGCATCACCAATGTCAAGGATGGTCGCTACTCCGGCGTTCTTACTCTGACCAACAATGTCCTGCGCATCTCTTAACTCTGCCCAGGCTGAATCAAATTGGTTCTCGTCAGCTTTCATGAAATTTGCAAGTTGAACGATATAAAACGGAAAGTCCTCTTGCCGGAAGATGTTTCGCCAATCCTTGATCATGTCGGACAGCAAGTAGCGATACTGAACTGCCCGCGAAGCATTGGACTCACCTTGATACCAAATCGCCCCGCGAATTGCATAGGGAGCAAGGGGATAGACCATCCCGTTGTAAAGCGCTTCAGGAAAGTTCGGATTGTTTGCCGTCATGGGCTCCTGAGGAGCAGGCCCAGCGTCTGGTGCTGGTGGTTTCTTGTCAGAAATCATCTTCATCACCCAACCGTCGGCAAGAGGCAAATCCCCAAGCTTCATTAGTTGTGCACTTGAAAAACCACCCGGGCCCTGACCATCATAGGCTCGAACCGCAATTGCGTTCTTGCCCGGTTTCAAAAGGCCAGGACGAATCTTGTAGTTTCTTTGGGCTTGATAGTTCCCCGGAACCGTCATATCCGTTCGGCCAACTTCTTCGCCGTTGATAGAAGTAATGTCCATGTCGTCAATGGCACCGAGAGAAAGGTTAGTGATACTCATCGCTTGTGCCTCAGTCAGATCGATTACCTTGCGATACCAAATTGTTCCGTCAAAGTTCTCGGGAAAAGCATTGGGCATCGGAGCCGCCGTCCATCGATTATCATCGTAAGAAATTCCAGAAGGGTCTGGTCCTTCGATTGGTCCAAAGAAATCCGGAAAGCCCTTCGTCTGCCACTTTCTCATTGCTTCAATGTAATCCTTCATTGAGTTAGGATTATTCCGAAGAGCCTCCTTGGCTCCAATGGCGATGTTAGCCGTCATGACATCCTTTGAAAGCATATCAATGCTCGTCCAAGCCTCGGCGACGGTTCCTCCCCACGATGTATGGATCATTCCAACTGGCACTTTGAGATCGCGACAAAGCTTTCGG
>JAYUOQ010000578.1:0-2370 GCA_043760685.1 Armatimonadota bacterium
GCAGATCGCTCTTTGAGCCGAAGACTAATCCGTTGATTCCTGATTCCGCAATTGCTTTCATCAAGGGTGCCGACTCTTTCGAGATATTGGCTCCTCGCATCGAAACTGGCGCATCTGCCAATACCCAAGCCCCCTTAAGGGATTCCTTAACCGACGCGAATTCTTCCATTGTGGTAGGTGCCAAAACGACTTTGCCCTTTTTCGGTCCGTTTGTACCGGGCATCCAACAATTGGTCGAAAACGGAAGTTCAGCCTCATTGGGCGAAATCATCTTTGCAGAATTATTGGGACCGCGTTGAAACCCAACTGGGACATCCCCCCATTTCTCAAGGTGAGCATTTTCGTATCCAAAAGACTTGAATTTGTTAAGAGCCCACTTCTCGGCTTTCTGTAGCTCTGGCGAACCCGTTGGGCGGCCGCCAATGTTGTAGCAGAGTTCCCGGAGGTGCATCATGACTCGATTGTCCACAACACTGAGGTCAATTATTGGCTGGGCAGGGTCAGCGATGTGCGCGGCAAAAAAGAGCGATAGGGCAATCATGAACTAACTATATCCGTTAGTTCATCATTCTAGCGAGGATGAAGTTGGCAACATACACCAAGACCATACTAATGACGACCGTATTGGTGGTCGAACGCCCTACCCCAACGGCACCATTCTTGGTTGCCATACCTTGTTGACAAGCAACCAGGGCAATGATGATTCCAAAAAACGGAGCCTTATAAAGACCGCCAAGAATATCAGAGGGCTGCGTGTACTGACTGACCGAAGTGAGATACGCTCCGCTCGGAACTCCCTCGTTAACGGCAACCAACCACCCTCCAAATGAACCCGCCCATACACAGGCCAGTCCGAGGATGGGCATCATTAGAACGGTGGCAACCACCCGTGGCACAACAAGATAGTTGGTTGGATGAACGCTCAGCATTTTCAGGGCGTCAATTTGTTCGGTGACCGCCATCGTGCCAATTTGGGCCGCCATCGCCGATCCGCACCTCGCCGAGACCATGATTCCTGCCAATACTGGTCCAATCTCGCGGGTCATCGAAAGGGAAACGGTAGCTCCAACAAACGTTGTTGCTCCGTATTGGAGCAAAAACGTGCTGATGTATAAGCTCAGTACTGCTCCACTAAAGAAACCAGTAAGGACTACTATCGGAATCGAGTTAACTCCGACAAATGCCATTTGACTCAAAGTCTCCTTGACTTCAAATCGACTGGTAAACAATCTCTTGATGGCATCAGTCAGCAAGATAGAGATCTCACCGACAAACACAAAGAAGGCGTCGAATGGCCGAACCAAGTCCGCTACAAACCCTTTATCCGCCCGCGCCATACCCGTAAGAATAGCAGGTTTTGAATGCCCAAGTGAGGTAACCATCCAAACCATTGACAGTGCCATAAGTCCCGTGCCAACAGGCTCAAATCGCAAGAAATGAAATGAATGTGCGAAAAATTCCGCACTTAATTGCATAAATGAAACATTCTTGTGCTAATCTTTTAGCATGTTCAACATATCGAGGTCTGCATATGCCTAGAATGCTCGGGTCCGGTCTCAGTCGTCGAGAGCGAGAGATGCTCGACATTCTTCACCGGCAAGGCAAGTGCAGTGTGCAGGATGTCAGTGACCAGATGGAAAACCCGCCATCCTATTCATCCGTTCGCTCCACCCTCGGAATCCTTGTCGAAAAAGGAATTGCCAAAAGCGAAGAAGATGGCAAGCGATATCTCTATAGCGCAGCCGAGTCTTCCCAAGAGGCCGCCAAGAGCGCAGTGAACAAACTAGTGGATACGTTCTTTGGTGGTCGACTCGAGGGAGTTGTCCGTACATTTCTTTCCGACAAGGAATCAAAGATTACTGACGAAGAGCTTGATCAACTCGCCAAGCTCATCGAAGCATCCAAGTCTGGTGACAAAAAATGAACACGTTCCTGTTTGAACTGATTACTCGCTCCGCCATTTTGGCAGGACTTGGCCTGGCCCTACGATTTGCCCTTTTGCGGTCTTCGGCCCACGCTCGTGCAAATGTCTTGGCACTTACGATGGTTGCGCTTGCACTGTTGCCCATTGCACTCATAGCTTTACCAAGATTCGCAGTCACGGTCGCTCATCAAGAATTATTCGAATCTTCTGCGGCACAGTCGATTGGACCAATTCCTTCCGCACACCAATTCAGCTTTCCATGGATGATAGTTTGGGTAGCAATATCATCTCTCCTGATTGCCCAAGTAGTTAACGCATTAGTTCAATTCAGAAGACTAGAACTTGGGTTCACCCCTGCATCCGAGACCCTAACTCAACGAGTAAAACGCCTTGCGGTTCGCGCCCACGGCGTATTCTTCTGCCCGCCAGGAGAGCCGCCGATGACA
>JAYUOQ010000579.1:0-17099 GCA_043760685.1 Armatimonadota bacterium
CATAAAAGAAAGTGCCTTCCCGACAATAACCGGGAAGGCATCAGATGCTATTTCAACGGCAAGTAATCAATGAAGGTCACTTGTTTGCCTTGGATTTGTTCCCATTGTCCACGCTCGCTCCTTTGAAGCGTCAGATAGGTTGGGGCACAGGTCTTTTTGTCTAGCTTGACCACGTATCGCGTGTTCGATTGGCCCTTTTGGGTCAAAACGAGCTCATTCTGGTCCTTTCCAAACCGGATTGAGTCGTAGTGGGTTTCGTTAAGGTCGAGCCGGAGAGGTTGAGGTGGTACCACACCTTGCTTCCCAACCGCTTTACCTGTCCATTTAGCGTCTGGCTTGACCTGATTTGAGGTCGCCTTGGGATCAATTTTGAACTGGATGGTATCTTCGGCTAAATTGACTAATTGTCCGTCAACGATGAACCAGGATACGCCGACTTCTTGTTTCAAAGCACCTTGCTTGACCGAAGCAAAGACGACCTTCTTCATGGCGATGAACTTGGCTTTTGGCGTCGCGGCTAGGGCAGATTGAGAAATCAATCCGAGCCCAACCATAATAGTTGCGGCTGCAACTGATGAAGTGATGATGTTTCGTTTCATTTTTTCCTTTTGATTTATTGGATTCCGCCACAATTTCAGAGCCGGATCAGACGTTTCAGTCTCGATTCGATTCCAGACATCAGACTTCGGTTGAACAGGAACATTGTGCCAAGCACCAAGTTGGCGTTCGAATTGAGCGTCAACCTGACAATCTTTGCAATGCGAGATGTGATCGATCGCCGCTTTCAATGACGCCGTTTGAGGCCATGTCGTCGACTTTTGGTCGACACCTGAGTCGATAAGGATCGTTTGTGCTTGTTCGCAATTCATAGTTCAGCCTCGCAGATTTTCGTCGATCGAGACGATGTCGGTTCTTTTTCCGAAAGCTCAGCCCGCAAGAATCGCATGGCGTGGAAAATTTCCGACAGGATCGAGCCAATCGGGCGGTTCAAGGCTACTGATGCCTCCTTCGCCGTCAAGCCTTCACCCTTTACCAGCAGAAACGATTCCTTCTGTTTAGTCGGAAGTTCATTGACTGCCTGTTGGATCGCTATCCATTCTAGTACGTTTACTTGCGGAGCTACGATTTCATCCGGAAATTGCATCTCGGCCTTGGGTCGTCGTCGCCGGGCCATGCGGGTTGCGTTGTGGGCAATTCCAAATAGCCATGCTCTTCTCGAGCCAGTGCCGTGATACTCGTTCCAGCTTTGAAAAGCCCTTACAAATGTCTCGACCACGATGTCTTCGGCGTCGTCCCGATTGTCACAGAGCCGGGTTGCGAAGCGAAGTATTGCGCCGCCGAATTCGGCATACGCAGCTTCGATCTGCTTCCTAACTTCTGTTTGATCGTTTGAATCGCCTTGGATCATGGATGGATTGAGGATCCTCATCAATATAGTTGCATTGAGCTAGTTGGTTTATTGAAAGAATTTGATGCAGATCATTGTTGTTCGATGAACAGTCGGACTACTCCTTCTTGAACGGGTCACCAACATCTGCCTTTCTACCAAGCAATAGCACCAACAAAAGAACGTAATAAAGAGCAAATATCCATGGCGGTAAAGTGTGCATCCGAACCTGAATACTCGGAAAAGCGGCCGTGTACTGGGTGGCGAACTTCATCCACCAGATGAGGGGTTTCGCAACATATACACAGATCTGTCCTACCCAAGGAGTCAAGCTTAAAAAGCCCAAAACCATGACCACCGAGGAAGCGAGCCCAATGAGAAGATTGCTGATTGGACCGATAAGGATGATCCGTCCAAACCACCATGCACAAAGTGGTTCCGCGGCTAGCGTTGCAACAAGCGAAGCTTCTAAACTCGTTCGAAACTCATTGGTTTCCTCTCGTTGCTTCCGCTCAAACCAAAGTAGTAAACATCCGGAAACAATGTAGGACAGTTGAAATCCCGCATTGAACGCGTCCGAAGGCACAAAAAATAGCCAGATCAAAGCGCTGAGACACAGAGCCGACAAACCATCGGGCGAACGACGGAACAAGTACGCGGCTGCACCAATCAGCCACATCAATGATGCCCGAAGCGTTGCCGGATGGAATCCAGTAAATCCGCAATAGGCGAGCAAGATCAAAAAGACAATCGGCAGCTGCCAGTGCCGAGGAACACCGATCTGTACCAGGAGGAAGTGTAATAGGAGTGCTATGACCCAAACATGCATTCCCGAGGCGCTCACGAGATGGTAGGTGCCATTAAACCGCAGGTCAGCTTTTGTTTCGCTAGACAGATCGGATGGGAAGTTGAAGGTCAGGGCTGAAACCCAAGAGCCATCGTCCTCTCCATACAATTCGTTGGTGCGATTGATTGCGTTTCTTTGGGATTGAACCAAGAAATCTAATAAAGGCACACTGGACAAAACTTTCAACGAAGTCGGATGAAAGTTTCCATTTTTGCCTGGATTTACCTTTCCTTCAACTTCAAGAACCGAAAATGGAGAGAGGGGAGGACCGTCACGGGTTTTCAATACTCCCGACCGCACCGGCTCTTCAACTGTCTCAAATTGATACAAACTGTCGCCTTTGAGGAACGTCGGAAAAGATCTCAAAACGATTTTTTCACTCAATGAACCGGGAGCGACAACTTCGGGAGGTGAACGCCACAGCACTAAAAATCCCGCTGCAAAGACGCCGATACAAAGGGTGCCAATCCAACCCTTTTTGAATGCAAAGCAAAGGACTGCGATGATGCCGAACAGCCACGAAATAGATGGAAACCCAATGCCGAACAACAGTCCGCCAAGGAGCAAAACGAGCGGTCTAGCCTTTAGTTCCTGAAGCATCTCGCCATGCCTGAAGCCGTTTCTCGGCAATGTCCCGGATGCTCAATCCTTCCGTATCGGGTAATTCAGTTTCTGTTGGTTCGCCCACGACTTCACGCTTGAGCGGGCGAACGCCAAATCTAGCGTTCATAAAAAGCCCCGGTTCATCGGCAATGGTGTTAAGACGAGCAATGATCTCATCCTTTTGCATGCGGAGTTCTTGGGCCCATGCCGAGCCAGTTACAGCAACCCAAATCGTTCCGTGATCAAATCGTTCTGGCCAGCTCCGATTTGCCATGTCTTTACCGACTACTTGTTCCCACTTCCTCATGACCGAAATTGCCCGAGAAGCTTTGAGCACTTCTGGGGGAATGACGGTTGAGTTCAATAAATTCTGAATGGGATTCATGGTTGGCTCACCGTTCCTTGTTGTACAGCGTACACGACTGATCGGTCAAGGATTTCGTCGCCAGCCGCACTTGCTTCCGTACAAGTCAAGATTGCCTGTCCCGCTTCAGTAGCCACAACATGGCATAGTCGAGAACGACGTTCGGCATCTAAGTCGCTCAACATGTCATCAAGCAAAAGCAGGGGAGCCTCTCCTAGCTGTTCTTTTGCCATCTCGAGGGTTGCGAGCTTCAAAGCGATAACTGCGGTGCGTTGTTGCCCTTGAGAGCCATACAAACGAGCATCCCTATCTTCGATCTTGATTTCAATATCGTCTCGGTGTGGTCCAGTCTGGGTGGTTCCACGATGGATATCGGCTCGGCGAGTTTCCTGGTATCCCCGTAACAACGAAGCAGCATCGCAAGATTCATCTTTGAGTACGTAGGTCAGTCTCAATTGTTCCGGTTGGCTACTAAGTTGGGAATGATAGCCCGTTATCTTGGGTCCAAGCGAAGCCAAGTACTCCTGGCGTATCCGACGAAGTTGAGCTCCTTCCTTTGCCAAGGGTTCCTCCCAAGTATCAAATGAAAAATCGTCAATCGCTCGTTCTTGGGCCATCTTTAATAAGGCGTTTCGTTGCTCCAGGGCTCGTTTGTAGATGCTCAAGTGACGCAAATAAGCAGGGAATAGTGACGAGAGTTCAATATCAAGGAACATCCTTCGATCGGAGGGATCTCCCCTGACAATTTCAAGATCAAAAATCGATATGACCACACAAGGCAACCGACCTAAGACATCTGATGCCCGAGGTAGTGATGCACCGTTCAAATAGAATTTCTTCCGAGAGCCTTGTTCAAGCGTGGCACCAATGGTTGTTCCGGTAACCAATTCGGCTTCAACCAAACAACCCAGTTCACCTTCCTTAATTGCTTCGGCATCTCGAACGCCTCGAAGCATCCTGGTCGTCGACAACCAATACAAAGATTCAAGAATGCTTGTCTTGCCTTGAGCGTTCTGACCAGTCAGGATCGTGAACCCACTCGGAAGGTCCAACTCTAAATGTCCAAAATTGCGGAAATTTGAGAGCCTCAGATGCTTTGCCGCAAAGCTCAATCCACACCCTCTCTTCTAAAGAGCTTGCTTACTTTAAAGAGTTTATTCTTATTATTAAGCATGGGGATAAGCGGCATAACTCCACACTCTTGAAGGTTCCCTAACTTCAACGACTGAGCTGGGTAAAGCCGTGGAAAACCTCGAGTACTTTCGGAGGTTTTGCCCACTCCAATAGTTATTCCCACTTGTCCCCATTTCGTCCACAAGGATTACAACAACCCTCGCACACGTCCATATTTCATGACAGTTGCTTCGGCAAGGTAGAGCGGATGTACCTGAGACTGCATCTTAACTCCAAGGGCTTCGGACATTGGAATCCATACAGAATCGGTCAGATGGTTTTGGACATCCGGCGGTAATTCAGGAAACCGATCGCAGTATCTCCTCAGCACATAGTATTGAGCGTCGGTCATGTTTCTGAGTTCGCCGACATGCGCCTCGAGAGGATGGATTCCGACTCGATGAGGAGCAATGCTGAAATTAGGTACTACCCGGACTTCGTGAGTGACAATCGTGCCCGCTACCAAATCTCCGACCCTTTGGAGTTTTGGATTGACGAACATTGCGATGGTCCCGAGGAAGTAAAAACCAGGGAGAAAATCGGCAACTCGGATGAGGTTTCGCCCGGTAGCCGCGGCAAAGGTTACTGGTGTACCGTCAGCCATTCGAACCCGGATTCCCGCCATTTTTTTGCCGAGTGTCTGACCGTTCCAAAGTCCTTCGAAAAAGATGAAGTAAGCAAACGGCATTAAGCTGAAAACAAAGAAAACGACTCCGAGGGCGATTTCTCCAATGGTCGCACTTAGGCTCGAAAAGGCAAGACCAAAGATGCCGGCAACCATGATCATTATGTAAAAGAACACAAAGATGATGATCACGTCGACAAAATGGGCTAATGCACGACTTCCGAGCCCGGCTAGGCGGTAAGTTAAAACAGTCTTTTCGGGACTCAGGACGGCGATATCCAGAGGCACGGATTGATTGTACATTGCGAATGCTAGAAAATCCGAGCGAGTTTGGAAAAACGGATACTTTCTTCGAGCCTCAAGTAGTTCGAAGCGTATTGGTGCCAACAAGATTCTTTTGGGCACTAGTCTCTTTAGGCATTCCTCTTATTGCGGTCGCAACTTACGTAGGCTTTGGTTGGTTCGCTTGGTTTTATAATCTTGCCTTGCTCTTTGCTCTGTTTGTATCATTTCGATTTGGTCCAAACAGTAAAGACCTGAGATTTCGGCGTCGTATGGATGCGGTCCTTTCTGTCCGAGCAAGAAATCGCGTTCGAATTGAATTAGATCACGACGGCGACTTCGCCCTTTCTGGAATTGTTCGAGACGAAATACCGGCTACTTTTTTTGCTGAATCGCCCGAAACAAAGCTCTCCGTAGCGCCTGGTCATAAGTTCACTTATGATTACTTCCTTGTGCCACCTGAACGCGGAGAAGAGTATTTTCGAGCCACATTTCTCCGTCTTAACTGTCCATTCGGGTTGGCTCAGAAACAAATTCGACTGAATACCGAACAACCGGTGAAGGTCTATCCTAACATCCTGGCATTGCGTGAGTTTCAGCTATTGAACCAGCAGGGCAGACTGCGTGAGGCTGGCGTTCGCAAGTCGCGACTAAAGGGCATGGGAACCGAGTTTGAGTCCCTTCGGGACTACTCAGAGGGAGATGACTTTCGGAAAGTGGATTGGAAGGCAACCGCTCGTCGAGGCAAAATTATCGTCCGTGAATATGAAGTCGAACGAAACCAGGCGGTCATTATTTGCATTGATTGCGGTCGACACATGATGGCTGAGATCAACGGCGTAAGGAAACTTGACCTTGTCTTAGACTCAATACTGATGATGATTCAGTCTGCGATTACCGCCGGAGACAATGTTGGACTCTTAGCCTACGGCGCGGATATTATTCGATTTGTTCCGCCGAGAAAAGGACACCGACAGCTAGGTGTTCTCCTCAATTCGATTTACAACTTGGTCGCCGAGCCAGTCGAGTCTGATCCGATCCGGGCATTTAGCTATTTAGCATCTCGCCATAAGCGTCGCTCCTTGATGATTAACTTTACCGCGGTTGAAGACCGCGACCAGGCTCAAGATGTTATACAGTCGTTTGGAACGTTCTCGAGGAATCACATTGCGCTGTTGGCAAACATCAACGATCCTCGGTTTCGGGAGATCTTACGGGGTCAACCAGAAGACTCAGATTCATTGTTTAGGTACGCGAGCGCTCACTTCTTGACTGACGAACGCCGCCAAGCGGCAACAATGTTGCGAACCGTGAATATCAATGTCTTAGATTCCGAACCTCAGGATTTGGCTCGCGATTTGGTTAATTTCTACTTGGATGTCAAGTCTCGAGGCAAGCTGTAAAAGGACTTTCTACCAGTTATTTCGGACTTCTTCCCGGATATTGCTTTACTGGCGCGTTCGGCACAGAGCTTGCTTGCCTATTCTCTGAAATGAGGGGAAACTGGACCAACAAAGGAAAATCACCCAACAGTTCTCCTACCACCGATTTTAGTGAAATCTATCCGATCCTCGAAGAAGAGTCGGCCCGCAAAAGTGCATCCATCGTTTGGCCAAATAAAGCCAAATGTGCGGTTAGCTTTGCCTACATCGGTGGGTTACAAGAACATGCTGATTTGGCACCGCCATTGCTCGAACAACTCGGATTTCGAGCTAGCTTTTACGTCGATCCCGATGTTGTATTGGAGGATGCTGCCCTATGGAAGAAGTTGGCAGGTTCAAGACATGAATTTGGATGTTCGCCATTTGAATCGCAAACATTTGATGGCAACCTGTACGGTTGGACAACTGCAGGTTTGATCGATGAATTGAACCTGTCGAAGGAGTTTGTTCGAGACTTCTTTGATGCTGAACCAAAAGGGTTGGCTCATCGAAGTTCAGAACTGACGATTGCAAACAAGAACGTCAGCCTGATTGCCCAAAACCTCTTCAAACACGTTGTTACTGGCACGGAAGGGATTAATCGTCTTAGCTCAAATGTCAAAAATTTGTCAATTACCCCGGTGGTTGGATACTCCTCAAATTGGCTAGCAGATCTTGGTAAGTCGGAAGAGTTGAGCTGGGTTATCATTCCATTCCGTCGGCTCTTTGCAGAGTCAAATGCTTCGATTTTGTTACATCGCTTAATCCTTGAAAACATTAGCCGGAAGCGCAGAAATTTGTGGATAGCTCCCGTCGGTGAAGTTGCAAGTGAGTTTCAAAAACTACGATCCTCGGTAGACTAGCCTAATTGTGCTCACAAGGCGCAAAATCTATCGCAAAGGCGCGACGACCCAGTGAACCCACAAGCAACCCGAGAAGAATATCTTTACTTTTCGCTTCCCGAGAAGCTGATTTTTTACGTCTTGGCTCTATTGAGTCTTGCGTATATGGGTCGCCAAGTTTTCGACCGAGTGAAACTTTGGCAAACCGGTCGTCCGACCGGTCCAATCCGGGAAGGCAAACAATACTGGATGCCGACGAAGGAAGGCGTTCTCAAGTGGTGGAGCAAAGTCCTGCCGATGATCTTGCTTCAGAAAAAAGTGCGATCCAGCCGACCTAATACCGGTGCTCCGATGCACCTCATGATGTTTTACGGGTTCGGCGCATTGTTTATTGCGACCACACTGCTTGGCATCAATACTTACTCCCCCTACAAGTTCCACAAGGGCGCTTACTACCTTCTTTACGAAGCCACCTTCGACTCGCTTGGTTTGCTATTGTTGTTCGGATTGGTGTGGGCGATTATCCGCCGAATGCGCACCAAAGAGCCGATTTCGCAAGACAAGTGGGACATGGGAGTCCTATGGCTCCTGCTTGGAATCACGATTAACGGTTACTTCCTGGAAGCCGCTCGGATTGCTGCTGAGCCGCACGCATGGGATACCTGGTCGTGGGTTGGTTACGCTCTCGCCCAACCCCTTGGTCATTTTGGCGTGATTGCTTACAAGGTTGCATGGTGGTTCCATGTGGCACTTGTTCTTGGCTTCTTTTGTATCCTTCCTAAGCTTAGGATCAAGCATATTTTGCTCGCGATCTTTAGTGCAGCAGGTTCGCCAGATAGCCCGATGGGTAAGTTGCGAACCATCACAATGGCCGAAGTCGAGGAGACCGAACTAATCGGGGTAAAACACGCAAAAGACTACTCGCGTTGGCACCTGATGTCGCTTGATGCCTGCATGGAGTGTGGACGTTGTACCGAGGTCTGCCCGGCTTGGAATGTTGGCAAAGTTCTTAATCCAAAGAAGATAGTTCAGGACCTCAAGACCGCCATGGAAACTGGCGCAGAAGTGGTTGCTTCGTTAACTCCCGAAGCCCTCATGCAATGCACAACTTGTAATGCATGTGTAGAAGCTTGTCCGGTCTTAATTAGACATGTCGACATCATTGTCGATGCTCGACGGAACATCGTTTCTGAGGGTGGACTGAGTGGATCGGCTGCCTTAGTGCTACGCCAGACGGCATCAACTGGTAACGCGTGGGGCGCCAGTGGCAACCGTGAAGACTGGATGAAGGACCTTTCAATTCCACTTGCGCGGGAAGCCCAGGACTTTGAATATTTGTTCTGGGTTGGGTGCGCGGGTGCAACAGATCCAGGCTCGATCAAAACCACGAAAGCGGTGGCCGACTTGCTCAAGAAAGCAGGCGTTTCATTTGCGTGCTTGGGCAACGAAGAGGCTTGCACTGGTGACCCTGCAAGACGCCTTGGTGAAGAGTTCTTGTTCCAGGAGAAGGCGATGGAGAACGTATCGGTGTTCGAGCGCTATAAGGTCAAGAAGATCGTCACCGCTTGTCCGCACTGTTTTAACTCGCTCAAGAATGAGTACGGAGACTTTGGTGCGACGATTGAAGTCTTCCACCATACTCAGCTCTTGCAAACGCTTGTTTCTAAGGGCTCGCTCTTGGCAGCGACGCCATCGAAGGGAAGTGTGGTCATGCACGATCCGTGCTACCTCGGACGTGTAAATGACGAATCGGAAGCACCTCGAGCTTTGGTCGAAGGCATGTTGAATCCAGAGTTTAGCGGAGCGAAGACGCGTTGTTGTGGCGCGGGTGGCGGTCGCATGTGGATGGAAGAAGCTCCGAACGAGCGACCTGCAAATGCTCGGATTGAACAACTGTTGGCTACCGGAGCGAAGACTATCGCCCTAGGCTGTCCGTTCTGCAAAATCATGCTTGACGCTGGCGTGAAACAGGTGGCTGGGGACGAAGAGATTCGGCTACTGGATCTTGCCGAGATGTTGCAAGAAGCGAATCGCTAGGAGTTAACTTCGTTCCTCAGTCAAGACCGAATTGTGTGTCACAATTTTCACTACTATGTCCAACTCTCTCTTCGTGATTGCACCTTACAAAGCCCTCGGATTGTGGGTATTCGACGACGAGCGAGTTGGCCTTGTTCAGGAGCCCTTTGTCGCTGGAGCCGACACGATCATTGACACATTGGTGATCGAGATTCCGAACGCCGAGAAAGGCTTCAGACTCATCTTCTCTCCCGAGCCTTTCCCAGGTTACACCCTTCACTTAGAATGGCGTCGTCCTGACCTTAGCGGCAACACGTACTATTGCGCTCAATATGATCTGGAAGGCTGGCTCTGCCCAGCACTCTTTAAGTACTTCGAAGAAGCTCCAAAGAACCTTTATGCCAAAGCAGAAGCGATGTAGTTACAGGAGCCCGGGCGTCCTTTCTGCAAACTGCTGACTGTCAACTGCAAACTAACTAAATTGCTTCGCGTTCGCCTCAAACATCCCGTGCAATCGGGTTGCCTGCGCGTCGTACGCATCCTTATCTGACCACGTATTCCGAGGGTTCAAGACTTCAGACGGAACGTTTGGACATTCGGTGGGGATACTCAATCCAAAGATCGGATCAGTTTCAAAAGTTACGTCGTCAAGGCGACCATCAAACGCGGCATGAATCATCGCCCTCGTGAAGCCAAGCTTCATGCGGCTACCGACTCCGTACGGACCACCGGTCCAGCCGGTGTTGATCAGCCAAACTCGTGAACCATGGGCAGCAATCTTCTCACCGAGTAGCTTCGCGTAAACCTTAGGTCTTAGCGGCAAGAACGGTTGACCAAAGCACGCGGAGAAGACACTCTTCGGCTCGGTGACTCCCTTTTCAGTTCCGCCAACTTTAGCGGTGTATCCGTTGAGGAAAAAGAACATTGCTTGCTCGTTGGTTAGGCTCGAGATAGGAGGCAAAACGCCCATCGCATCGCAGGTCAAGAAGACAATGTTCTTCGGATGTCCGCCGACCGACGGAACCATGATATTTGGAATGTGGTCGATCGGGTACGCAACCCGAGTGTTTTCGGTGATCGATTGATCTTCAAAGTCGGGAACGCCATGAGCATCCAAGACAACGTTCTCGAGAATTGCGCCGGTCTTGATTGCTCGGTAAATTTCCGGTTCCTTCTCTTCGCTAAGGCCGATACATTTCGCGTAGCAGCCACCTTCAACGTTGAACACGCCGTCGGAAGTCCAGCCATGCTCGTCGTCTCCGATCAACATTCGATCTGGATCTGCGGAAAGAGTTGTTTTTCCGGTGCCACTGAGGCCAAAGAATAGGGCGGTATCGCCGCTTTGCCCAACATTTGCCGAGCAGTGCATGCTCATGACTCCATCGAGAGGCAACAGGTAATTCATGATCGTGAAGACTGACTTCTTCATCTCGCCGGCGTATTGGGTGCCACCAATCAACACAGTGTTGGTAACCATATTGAGCGCGATGACAGCATCACCTTTGGTGCCGTCGGTTGCTGGGTCAAAGGAGAGCTTTCCGAAGTCAACGACCTGCCAATCTGGCTCGAAAGTTTCTAGTTCGGCCGCAGTTGGTCGAATCAATAGTTGTTTAATAAAGAGAGCATGATAGGGTCTTTCGACAATGAATCTGGTTTTGATTCGATGAGCAGGATCCGCCCCCCCAAAAGTGTCGATGATATAAAGCTCTTTACCAGAAGCATAGGACTGCATCTTGTCGAAAATAGAATCGAACTGCTCAGGCTGCATCCGGTTGTTGTTTTCCCACCAGATATTTGCTTCGCAAGCAGAATCTGCAACCGTAAACTTGTCCTTTGGAGTTCGTCCGGTGTACTCGCCGGAGAAGGCGACAACTGCGCCGGAAGCAAGTTGCTTGCAGTTATCTCGTTCTAAACAGTGTTGGATAAGGGTCTCGACGTCGAGATTCTTGTGGATCTTAGCGGCACTGCTGAGATCAAATTGATGTTTACCCATAAGCTTTCTATTCGAAAGGGTACCCCGCGAGTCTGTTCCTCCGGTACCCCTGTCCACGATATAATCCTCGCGAAATGAACTAGAATGAGAGTATATGGAACGCAGAAAGTTAGACGCGAACGAAATTGAAACGAGATTGGCAACGATGGATGGCTGGTCGTTGGACGACGGTCAAATCGTCAAAGAATTTACGTTTGACTCTTACAAGGCTGGGCTGGTCTTCGCGACGGCCGTTGGTCACTTTGCCGATCGAATGGATCATCATCCAGATTTATACATTGGATACCAAAAGGTTGAGGTGGCGATGAACACCCACGATTTGGACGGAATTTCAACCTACGATATGGAATTGGCTCGATTGATAGAGACTTTAGTTTAAACGGCTACCGGTTTCTTCTGCCTTAAGCTTGAACTCAACCCGGATTTCGTACGCACGGGGCCATGGCAAGCTGATCTTCAAGTCGTCTAAGTCCGTGATTTGGTATTCCTTTTCGCCGGCATAGAAGCGACGCAATTGGAATTGATTTTGGAAAATCTGAGCAATGTGTTTTTTCAGGTCAGATTCGGCGAATTTGTTAACCGCGTCGAAATTTGAACCGTAGACCTCGTCTCGCTGATCTTGAAGTGATTCGATCATCGAGTACGTTGCGGGTCGCGTATAACGGTGGTATGCCCAATCGTTGACCATTCGATGCATGAGGAATTCGCGCTGGGCCAATTCGTGCCGGATGTAATCGGTGTCGTACTTTCGTCCGCAAAGATAAACGTTGGCGGCAGGAATCGAGGTGCCCATTGTGTTTCCCGCCGTATTCCAACCGGCGAAAGCGAGGAGCTTGAATGACTTTCCGGAGCGAACAAGAAAGTTAAAGAGGGCCTCATCGGATGAACCATTACCGCCGAAGTTGATGTCTGCGACCGCGACCGGGAACCCCTGATCAATTTCACTTTTCATCTTATCGAGGAACTCTTCAAACTGAGGTTCCCGTCGCTTAGGGGTATTGACGTAGAGCGAGTAGTCGTATTCCTCATTGTCTTTGGCCATCTCGGCGCCAGAAGCAAACAGCTGATCGGAAAGGCTTTCCTTCACCGTCTTCGATTCATAGAGGGCGTATTGGTTTTTTCCTTCTTCGTCGCTGTAAACAATTCGAACTTTAGGTTTCCAATTGTGCTGGGCGAGAATGGCTCGACTGAGTAAAAGGTTCGAGTGTTGGTCGATCCCTTCACAAAAATAGACCTTATCTTGGACTCGATACTGCTCCGCGAGCCGTTTTAGTTTGGCGTTTTCTTGAATTTGAGGACCATCTGGTTTGGCATCATCTTGTCCCATGATGAGAAAGTTGATTTCTGGTCCGATACACATTCGGAGAAGGGCAGATTGAACTTCTATATTTCGCCTGCGAGTTCGTTCGTACCGCAGAATTTCTACGGCAGGAACAATCTTTCGAAGATTGTTCAGCCTTGCGGGAAGCGATGCATCATGGGTTCGTTCGTATCGATCTTTCATTTCCTCGTATTTGGCGAGGTTAACCCGGTAGCTTGCCGAAGCTTTCGTTGCGGTTGGGGTAAGCCGCATGGTCGACATGAAGACATAGAGCTTAATTTCGGAGGATGCTTTTCGCTTAAAGTCAATGAGTCGCTGAAGTCGTTTTATGCCTAGTCCAGCATCAATATCGTTGACTCGCGATGCAATTAGACCGCCGTAGGCAAGCATGTCTCCGCTGACAATGATGGTACTGACGTCATCAAGGTTTTCGGTTTCGAGCCATTGGAAGACCTTGTCGACATTGCCCGGAACGGTGAATTTACCGAGAAGTTCCAGTGGCGGAATATCCACTTTGGTGCTGTTCATTGCGCCAATCATTTGGGCGAATTGTCCGGCTGCTGGTCGACTATCGAGCGGGATAAGAAGTACTCGATTGCGCTTGGTTGGTTCTTGACCGTGGATACCAAAGACGGTTGCTAAGAGGCAAAGGATAATGGAGATGATTGCCTTTTGCACAATTAAGTCTCAAGTTAAATTAGGCTAAACGAGCCGCTCGGTTTCGGACATATTCTGCACTTCGTTCTACCCACTTGAGGAATTCCTCGCCGTTATCTAGAATGTTTTTGGGTAGCTTAACGTATTCTCGAAGGGGGTCAGCACCGGCTTCTGGTCTCATTTCACCTGCGCCAGGGAAGGCAATCGCCTCCTCATAGTGCTCTTGGCACAATTTAAGGGCGACGTCATTATCTACTAAAAAAGCGAACATTCGTTCGCCCGTGTAGACGCCCATACCTCCGAACATTCTTCGAGCGCGCACTTCATAGGCATCTCCTGCCTGCATGATTTGCTCGTACCGAAGCGGTCTGTACACCATCGTTTCAGTTTCCGAAATCAGGATGAACTTTGAGACGATAACGCCCTTCAGCCCTCTGGTTATTGTACCTGTGTTGATGCTAATCGGATTACTAGGTTTTTTGTTTTAGGTTCAAAAGTGCCTTTATTGGCATTGCAGTTGTAACTTTTGCTTGGATTGGTAAAGGCTGGACGGTAACCTATCTGAAAGAAAATGTCCAAAAAGCGCCTCATTATTATCGATGGATACTCCCTCCTTTTTCGGGCATTTTATGCTGGTCGGTACTTGGCAACAGCGGACGGAAGGCCAACAAATGCGTTGTATGGCTTTACCTCAATGATGTTTTCCCTGCTTGAAAAGCAACGTCCAGACGCCATCGTTGTCGCTCTGGATCATCCTTCAAAGACTTTTCGACACACAGAATTTGCTGCGTACAAAGGGACCAGGAAAGAGATTGCGCCAGAGCTCATTTCGCAACTGGACGAGTCGCGAAACTTGCTGACCGCACTGGGTATTCCCCAGATTGAATTGGTCGGCTTTGAAGCCGACGACATCGTTGGAACGATCAGCAAGCTTGCCGAAGAAAACGGCTATTTAACGACGATTATTACGGGAGACCTTGATGCTCTGCAACTTGTCGACGACTTCGTGACCGTCGTAACACCCAAAACAGGTGTCAGCGAAATAGTCAGCTATGACCCCGCAGCGGTCTTTGAACGAATGGGCGTCACCCCAGCCCAAGTCCCTGATTTCAAAGGAATCAAGGGCGATACCAGTGACAACATCCCGGGCGTGCCTGGCATTGGTGATAAAGGGGCTGCTGAGTTAATTTCAATGTACGGAAGTGTTGAGGCAATCTTAGAAAAATTCGACGAGGTTCCCGAGAAGTATCGTAAGAAGATTGAACCTGCCAAGGACCAAATGGTGCTTTCAAAGTGGCTAGCGACCATCATCCGAGACGTTCCAATCGAATACGACTTTAAGCCGTTCATCCTCACTCCCGATCAGCTGGCCGCTGCCAAACACTTCCTCGAATCTTTTGAACTCAAAGCAAGTTCACGGGCTTGTGATCGCGTTCTTGGACCTTATGTTGACGGCTTTGAGCATGGAGTTCATGCCAGTGTGGAGGTCATAAGTGAGAAGCTGAACTTTTCGACTCGAGAAGTTGGCTCGTTCATCATGCTCAAAAGCACGGTCAACAGCCAGCAGTTTGGAATTCATTTTGCGGCAACTCCAAGCGATGACCTATTCGATGAAACCGCAGAAAAAGCATATGTCTCGATTGGCACCGAAGTTCTAATCGCAAAGAAGGAAGACGGCATTCGACTTCTTCAAACTTTCCCATCTCAAGCCGTCGCCCATGACGCCAAGCCGATGTATAAGGCGGCGCAGATGTTCGACAAAACGATCGGTTTTGACTCATTGATTGCAGCATATGTTTTGCAGTCCGGGCGATCAAAATATGACCTTGGTGACTTGGTTCAGGGCTATACCGACTACTCGGCACCAACCACGCCCGAGGAAATTGCGGCTTCGTTGCTTCCGCTTCGAGAAGCAATGCGACAGCGTCTTGAGAAAGAAGAACAAACTCATGTCTTTGAGACTGTTGAGTTGCCTTTAACCCCGATCTTAGCGGAGATGGAAACCATCGGAATCCGGACGAGTAAGGATCAACTGCGCGAGTTTTCCAAAGAGCTATCGGTTGCCATCGAACTTTCCACTGCCAAGATCTATGAGATGGCGGGGCAGGAGTTCACCATTGGCTCACCCAAGCAACTCGGTGAAATCTTGTTCGACAAGCTCGGAATTCCGGGAGCGACGAAAACCAAGACTGGCTATGCTACCGGAGCTGAAATTCTCCAACAGATCGCGCCGACTTACGAGATTGCCGGCGAAGTCCTAGCCTGGCGAGAGTTGTCAAAGTTACGATCAACCTACGCCGAGGCTTTGCAAACCCAAATCGGACCCGATGGACGGATCCACACGACGTACTCGCAGACCGTCGCCGCAACCGGACGCCTTTCCTCCAACGATCCAAACCTCCAAAACATTCCCATACGGACCGAGTTGGGCCGCTCGATTCGAAAAGCATTCGGCGCAGCCGATGGCTACACACTTGCCTCATTTGACTATTCTCAAATCGAACTCAGGGTCCTCGCGCACATGTGCGGCGAACCAGCACTGGTCGATGCTTTTGAGCACCATGTTGACGTCCATACCGCAACCGCAAAGCTTATGTTTGTGACCGATGAGCCAAGCAAGACCCAACGCGGTTACGCCAAGATGCTGAACTATGCGGTTTTGTACGGCGTTACTGACTTTGGGCTTGCCAATCAGCTCGGCGGTGGATTCAGCCGCGCCGAAGCGAAGGAACTCATCAATACGTATAACGAACGGTTCCCAACGGTCAAAGGCTTCACCCAGAGCGTGATCGAAGAAGCTCGAAGCAAAGGATTCACCACCACAATGACTGGTCGGCGACGATACTTCCCCGATATCCACGCCTCGAAGTTCCTTGAGCGGCAATACGCCGAACGCCAGGCGATGAACGCCCCAATCCAAGGCACCGCAGCGGATATGATCAAGCTGGCGATGCTGTCAGTGCGTAAGCAGTTGGAAGGCACCGATACCAGGATGCTACTGACGGTCCACGATGAACTTGTCTTTGAACTAAAGGACGGGGAAGACACCATCTTGTCACCAATTCGTGGTTTGATGGAAACGTCGCTTCCGCTCAAAGTCCCCGTCGAAGTTGACCTGAAGATCGGCGAGAACTGGAACGAGATGAAGGTCGTTAGCCGCTAAGGTTTCCTCAAGTCCACTTCAATCTTCTCTCGAAATTGACGCCATTGGTCGGGAGTTGGTTTGCCTTTTCCGATAAGCCCCATAAGGCGGGCGGCAGATTCAAGGGCGACCTCGCCAAAGGTTGGAGCGTGGTCGTACCACATGAATGACTTCTTGTACTTCTCGTTTCCAATCCAGTCGGGCGGTATCGTGGTTTCATCGAAATACTCGTGAAGAAGCAGGATGGCGGCCCTCGGGACCGGCTGCTTCGCTTCCGTATCAAATGGCCGATTCATCGAACCCAAAAGCAGCATTCTCATTTCAGGTGAAGCAAGTTTTACTTTAGATCTAAACTCCTTCCAAATTGCAGGACTATTTGTGTCGAGCATATACTCGGAGATGTCTACCCTTTCGGAATCCAACTGA
>JAYUOQ010000580.1:0-2361 GCA_043760685.1 Armatimonadota bacterium
ACCAAATCGCCAGTCTGGGACCAGGAGAAACTTGGTCATATTCGGCATCGGTGAAGGGCATCAACTACGATGACTGCCGACTGGACAGCATTACCTTTAAATAGTCGACAAGATTATTGATGGGACAAGAAATACACTACGCCATCGGTGAGCCCTCAGTAGTACAATTGACTTAATAACTCGACGGAGAGAATCATGCGATACGTATCTCTAGGCAACCTTCCCAAGAAGCACCATATTCAATTTAGAAAGCCAGATGGTGGGCTCTATACCGAGCAACTTTTCAGCACTCAGGGCTTCAGCGGACCCATGTCAACGCTGTATCACATCAACCTTCCGACCGAAGTAAGTTCCTTCGAAGACATGGGTTCTTGTGCTCCCGAGTACCTACCGGAAGAACCACTGCGCAATCGTCACCTAAAGACCTTCCGGATGAAGCCAGAGGGGGACGCAGTTGGTGGGCGAAAGTGTTTGATGGGCAACAATGACCTCGAATGGAATCAGGTCTCGGTTGCCGAACAAATGAAGACTTACTTTAAGAATACGGACGGCGATGAGTGCCTTTTTATTCACGATGGTAGTGGAACCATGGAATCCATGTTTGGCTCCATCGAGTTTCGGGCTGGAGACTATCTCGTCATCCCTCGCGGAACAATTTACAAGCTTCATTTCGATAAGTTGCCCGTCCAGATGCTCTGCGTTGTTTCCTATGGGCCAATTGAAACACCGAAGCGATATCGTAACGCCTACGGTCAACTGCTGGAGCATGCGCCGTACAAAGAACGCGACTTCCGACCACCATCTTCCTTACCGGTTCACGATGAGCGAAAGGACCATAAGGTTCTCATTCGAAGCAGACACAGATTGACGATGTACACACATCCATATCACCCCCTCGATGTTGTCGGATGGGACGGATATGTATTTCCCTATGCATTTAGCATCCATGATTTCCAGCCAATAACTGGCAAAATCCACATGCCGCCACCAATCCATCAAACCTTTATCGGCAATGGATTTGTTGTTTGTTCATTCTGCCCTCGAATGTTGGATTACCACCCCGATGCTATTGTCGTACCTTATGTTCACAGCAACGTTGATAGCGATGAAGTTCTGTACTACTGCAACGATAAATTCGGGTCACGAAAAGGAATCGAAGAGGGATCAATTACGATCCATCCACTCGGAGTTCCTCATGGACCCCAACCAGGCGCAGTAGAAGCTTCTATTGGGGCGAAGCAAACCGAAGAATTGGCCGTAATGGTCGACACCCACCGCCCCTTCAAGCTAACTAAGTTTGCGATGGAAATCGAAGAGCCAGACTATTGGAAGAGTTGGCAGACCAAAAAGTAAATCTACAAAAGCACTTTCAAGATCACATTCTTGGTTGCTGGTTTCCTCGCGCCATCGATTCGGTGAATGGCGGGTTTCACCAAAATTTTCGTGAAGACTGGACGGAGTTGCCCGACATCAGCCGGAGCCTTGTCTTTCACGCTCGAATGATTTGGCTGGCGGCAGCTGGGGGTCTTTCAGACATTGCTGATGAAGGCTGTCGTTCTCTCTGGGAGAAGTTCTGGGATCGAGACTATGGCGGATTTGTGTGGGAAATCGGTCTCGATGGTGGCGTCATCAATCCCGAAAAGCACCTCTATGGAAATGCCTTTGCGATCTTTGCTCTTGCGAAGGCAGGCAAGAGAGACGATGCCAACTGGGCATTTCAGTGGTTCGATCTCCATGCCCATGATGACGAGCATGGCGGTTACATCGAAACATGCTGGTCCGATGGTGAGCAGAACCTGTCTTCGTACGGAAAGGATGCTCTCGGAACTCCGTATGGCTTGAAATCGATGAATTCAAACCTCCACATCATGGAAGCATTAATTGAGCTCTATTTGTTAAGTGGGGATTTAAACGTTCGGGATCGATTGCTGGAAACGTTTAACCTCTTCCGAACTGCATTTGCAAAACCGGATGGGAAGCTCATTTATTACGTCACCAAAGACTTGATTCCTGCCTCAGACATTGATTCCTATGGTCATGCAATGGAGGCGGCGTTCCTCATGATCGAGGCAGCAGAGGCTCTTGATCTTGAAATAGAATCAACTTGGAACTTAGCCAAAGCAATGGTGGATCGAACCCTTGACGTAGGGTGGGATTCGGAGCACGGCGGAATGTTCAACGAGGGGCACTTTGACAAGCTCGCCCATGATCGAAACAAGATTTGGTGGGTTCAAGCCGAGTCGTTCAATGTCCTTCGACTCATGGCGAAAAAATTTGGTGAGCCGTATCAAGCCCTATACCAACAGCAGTGGTCATTCATCGAAACCCATACGATTGATCATGTTCAGCTCGGCTGGAGAC
>JAYUOQ010000581.1:0-5913 GCA_043760685.1 Armatimonadota bacterium
CAAAAGTCGGCACCGAGGTCTGCCATTGAGAAAGGGAAGACGCCAAGAGCATGATAAGTGTCCACCAGCACCAATGCGCCGTGCTGATGAGCTTTGGCAACAATGTCTGCAATGCCTTTCAGTACTTGGCCGGTGCCAAACATCACAGCGGATACCGCGACAAGGTCAATTGAATTGTCGATTGCGGCGAGAATGTCGCTGGTGTCAAAAATGGGAACGGGGCCTTCAGTTGTGCTGGGCTCGACCCATCGGATAATGGCTCGACCCGCTTCGCTATACGCTTTCAGAATAAAATCGGCACTATCAAACTCGCCGCGAGTTCCAACGACGTTGATGGCACGGTTGACGGGGAACGAGTTAAGAACCGCTCGTAGGCCCTGACCCGCCGATGTTTTTGGTACGACGCACGAATAATCCGACAAGCCAAGAAGTTGAGCAATCAAAATTCGGAATTTTGTCGATTCACCCATCCAATGTTCATCGGACCAGGCGGAATCAAGTTGATTGGCCCATGCTTCGGCACCTCGTGAGATGTTGGCAAAAGTTGAGTCAAGTGGCCGGCCCATGGAATGGTTGGCTAAATAGGCTGTACCGGAATGGGCACTGAGAACTCGAGAAAATAAGGGACGGATATCTTGTTCAATATAATCGTGGGCTAGTGGCATCCGGGACATAACTGGATTCCAGTTTAGTCTATCGGATGGCTTTGACAACCTTTAGATTTTCAGCAAGACAGGTCTTGCAGTGCCAAAGCTCGAACAGGTTCGAGCACTCCCAAAAAAGGAACTACTCAAACTCCTTGTCTTCGACCTCGGTTCGAACTGACCAAAGCTCGGGGAATAGGTGAACCCGTGCTCGTTCGCGCAGATATGGTGCACCTTGCGAACCGCCGGTGCCCATTTTGAACCCAATAATCCGTTCGACAGTCTGCATGTGTCGGAACCGCCACAATTGGAACATCTGGTCAATATCGATGAGCTTTTCGCACATTTCGTAAGCACCCCAATGCAGCCGGGGGTTGTCGTAAATCTTCTTAAACACAGCCACCAAAGCTTTGCTTTCTTCGCGGGGAACGCTAAAGTCTCGGGTCACGCACTCAGTGGGGATGTCGATTCCTTTGCGATCCAAATAACGCAAAAACTCTTCGTAAAGGCTCGGAGCATTGAGGTCTTTGGTGAGGATCTCGACGATCTCTGGTCGTTGCTTGAGTTGTCCCATGACATGGGTGTCCTTGTTTCCCAAGAGGAACTCGATCATTCGGTATTGGTACGATTGGAAACCACTGGCTCGACCCAATGCTTTTCGGAATAATGCGTAGTCGCTCGGGGTCATTGTCTCGAGAACCGCCCATTGCTCAAACATCATGCGCATTATCTGCTTCACTCGGCTCAAGACCTTAAATGAAGGTTCAAGGTCGTCATTCTTAACGTAGGCAACGGCAGCTCTTAGCTCATGGACCACTAATTTCATCCACAGTTCAGAAGTCTGATGCTGGATAATGAACAGCATTTCGTCATGCTGCTTTGACTTTGGTTTCTGGGATGCAAGGATTGGCTCAAGGCACAAATACCCGGCGTAATCTGTTTCACTCGAAAGCGGAGCATTTGGGTCTTGAGCCACTACTCAACCCGTCCGAAAAGGATGTAGAACTGGATTTTGTTTTTTGCTTCCATTTGGTTAGTAAGTTTGGCATGAATATTCCAGATACCAATTGGCGAGAATCAAATTGTCTAAGCAAATTCAGTCGAGCTGAGAGGAAGTGCCCACTTTTAGCTGCTGAGAAAAGTGGGGATAATTATGAATAGGTAGACTGGTATAGATTGTGATAAATTCGCGTCTTTGCCTTTGCCTTTGCCTTTGCCTTTCGAAGAGTCCAGTAGTCGAAACTCTCGGATAAAATGTTGTAAATTTATGTAAATGTATGATCACTTTCATCAAAATCAAGGTTACAATACGAATGATGAAGAATTTTAGTATCATCCTTTCAATCTTGGCGTCAGCATTCCTTATTGCTCAGGCCTTTGCTGATCCACCACCAGAAGATCCATACCCATGCATTCAGCCAGTTGAGGTAACCGTATGAAGTTGATTTTTCCATCGGCTGTTGTGAGTGCGGTAATGGTCGCTGCTATTGCATCAGCTGGAATAGCGTGCAAAGATCCAATCCCTTATCACCTGGTTGATGGAGGTTGCTTATCCGAATTCTGGGGATATCGTGCCCTGACTCACATTCTAACTGAGGGCAAATGTTCTACTCCGGGCCACAATGCCTGGAAGTGCAAGGAAACATCGTGGGGACTGAATATCCATGATGGCTACGGCAACCCTGATTCTCAAGTAGTGGTGAATGGTCAAGTCTATTACAAATTGTGCACCGAGACAAACACATTTTGGTTGGGTATAAAGTCTGCAGAAGATTCAAATGTTGCTTGCGACTACTGCACAGGCGCAAACTTCTAAATTTAAATGTACACTTCCTGGAAATTTCACGGAAAAATTTCAATTGAGTCTGGTGAATCCTATGCAAAAGGATTCAGCCAGGCTCTTGGGGCAGGTGACCCAAAATTTGAGGTAGATATTGAGTACTGTATTGATGAAATTGGTACTGAGGTACTTGCCTATTCAGTTAAAGGTCATCGATCAATTGTTTTATGGTGCAACGATAAAGATTTTGCTGAATATTACTTTAAGTCAAACTTGGTGGTATTCCGACCATCGTCCGAAGTTGGCCTTTATGGTGGGGCAGGATTCATATTGCCAAGGGGCAACAGCCATTTTTCGGTCAACGAGAAGTACGAAAAGGAAGCCGTAGCAGGAGACCCATGCCGGGCAAGTGATAGCAACTGTACAAACGTTGTGCTAAAGATGCATTTTCATGGTGCGAATCAGGTTGGTCAATATTCGAATTCCGGAAAGTCAATCCAAAGTTCGGTTGGAGGATCAGAAATTGCGCGCTGGAACTGGAAAGGAGAAAGCGTGCCGAATGAATTGACATATATTGAGACCAGTCCAGTCACTGGCAACCGTGTAGCTATTGCAGAATATCAATTTATTGGCTCTAAAATTGTTAAGGAACCCCTAGAGACTCGAGCAATGATAAGAACGGGAGCCCAGCTTCAAGTTCAGCGGGGTCGAGACATATATGGGAGTGGATATAATCCAAAAATTGCCGATATGCAACAATTTTTTGAGCATCAAAAGCAATTGTCAGATTCCGTTATGAACCAAAGCCAAGTAAGTAGTGGATCAAGCACAAAAATTGGAAGCATATTTATCATCCTAGGATTGATTGTGGTTCTTGGTGGTGCATACTTTGCAAAAAGGCGAGCTTCAACAAAATGACTAAGCACAATTACAAGTTGATTGCCATAAATTTTGGGTTTGGAGTATTTTGTGCTATTTCCATTTTTTGTCAGAGCCTCCCATACCTCATTCGAAACTTTAAGTTCAGTGCACCTTGCACGATGGATTGGATGCTCTGTTCGAACTATAGTGTCAACTTGTCGTACTTTGTCTTAGGAAGTGTCGGCTTTGCTGTGTCTTTATTGTTTACCTTGATCTACTACATAATCGGTCCGAAATTGTCTATCGCATGGAATTCCTGTATCCTGATTGTTCCCTTATTCATAAATGCGGTTGCTGGTGAACAGTTTTCACATGTTAAGGGATTTAATGTTTACTATTTGAGCGTGCTCTCGATTTTGATGTCCCTTATTTGTTGTTTGTTGTTCAAGCGCGAATCTAATCGTAGTTTTCAAGTTGGCGGTCTGGTGTTTGCCCTTGGTATTTGCCTGATTTACCCCACGAGGGGTATTACTGAGATAAAGCTGGGACCTCAAGGATATTCCGCGTCACTGAGATCAGGATTGGCAGGTCAAGCTGAAGGAAATCTTCGTGTAATTTCAGTGATTGGGAATATTGAGGATATAAATTGCAAGGAATCGTGTCGCCGGTCCGCTATTGCGCTGGGCGAAGGAGGATATTTTTCATTCCACGGTTTGGGAAAGTTATCGAACATTGTTGAAGACAATCGAGCCCTACTACTTGGTAGGATCCACTTTGCCACAGATCGAAATAAAATTATCTTGGTTATCGACGCGGATTCATCCGCAATTGAAAAAATGATGAGTGAATTGCCTAGCCACGAAAGACTCCAATTAAAATTGGACTATATTCGCAACAAGAGCTTAGCAAGCCGATTCCATTTGCCTTTGAAGGGCGGTGAGTATTTGTGCGAACCATTTGAAGATTGTAAGCTCGAAACTTCCTTTTAAGTATTCAAAATTATGAACAGCATTTCGTCATGCTGCTTTTACTTGGCCATTTCTTAATCCTTTTTCTCGGTTTCGACCTCGGTATTCGCTTCTACCGGTCTCATGTAAGGGAAGAGTAAGATTTCACGAAGGGTTTGTGATCCGCTGAGGAGCATCGCCATTCGGTCAATACCGATACCGCAACCGCCGGTTGGCGGCATTCCGCACTCAAGGGCATACAAGAACTCTTCGTCCATCGGGTGGGCTTCTTCGTCTCCGGCTGCAGCTTCTCCAACTTGGAATTCGAAACGCTCTCGCTGATCAATCGGGTCGTTGATTTCGCTAAACGAGTTACAGATTTCGTTGCAAAGCGCATAGCCCTCGAACCTTCGAGTGAATCGAGGATCGTTAGGATCTTTCTTCGCCAACGGAGAAATTTCGAGCGGATAGCCGATTACGAACGTCGGTTGAATCAAGGTTGGTTCAACGTAGACTTCGAGGAGCTTTTCGAGCAATCCGCCAAGGTTACGCTCTTCACCAGGAACCACTCGCTTTCCAGTGACCGGATTCACGCGAACACCTGCTCCAAGCGCCTCGACCGCGGTCGTAAGTTCTAGAAGTTGCTCTCGATAAACACCGGTGTGCTTGACGATCTCATCGAGCATATCGACTCGCGCCCAAGGCTGACTGAAGTCGATTGAGACGTAACCGTCCTCGTGAGGCACATCAAGCTTGGTGGTGCCATAAACGGTAAACGTGACGTACTTAAAGCAGTTCTCGACGTGGGTCATCATGTCTTCGAGATTCGCGTAAGCCTCGTAAAACTCGAGCATGGTGAACTCGGGGTTGTGCTTATAGCTCACGCCCTCGTTTCGGAAAACCCGACCGAGTTCGTACACCTTTGGCACATCGCCACAAATGATTCGCTTGAGATACAGCTCAAGTGAAATTCGAAGCTTGACGTCGATGTTGTATTCGTTGTAATGGGTTTGGAACGGCCTAGCAGCCGCTCCGCCGGCTTCTTGCTGAAGTATTGGCGTTTCTACTTCCAAATATCCGCAATCGTTGAAATAGGACCGCACCGCCGCAACTATGCGTGATCGGTTAAGCAACTTGGTTCGCCCTTCTTTGTTCGCCATCAGGTCGAGGTGACGATGGCGATTTCGGATTTCAATATCTTGGAGACCAGAAAAGACTTGACCGTCCTTTTCTTTGCCCAGCGGCAAAGGATGCATCGCCTTGCTGAGTGGATGGAAAGACGAGGCGTGAATAGATTGCTCACCGGTCTTGGTAAGAAAGAGCTTGCCTTTGACCCCGATATGATCGCCCAGGTCAAGAAGTTTGTAGGCTTCGTATGCTTCATCACCGAGTTCGTCGCGACGGAAGTAAGCCTGAATCTTGCCCTCGCCGTCACTGATGTGGGCGAAACCTGCCTTACCCATGTCTCGATACGATGAGATGCGTCCCGCGAACGAGACTTCGGTGCCTTCGATGAAGTCAGCGTGCAGTTTATCTGCTGATTTAGGGGTATCCCAGCGCTCGATCTTATATGGATCAAAGCCTAGTTCTCTTAGCCGCTGGAGCTTGTCCAGCCGAATATCCCAAAATGACTCTTCGTTACTCATCGTTCTGAGCTTAAGAGTTTACTTGACTGGGGCGT
>JAYUOQ010000582.1:0-5909 GCA_043760685.1 Armatimonadota bacterium
AGAAAGGCGAGTTTGGGGTCTGGGCGAAAGGCAATGGCCACGAAAGGACTTGGCTTAATTTGGGAGTGGAGGAACGAAGTTCCCAGGGGGTGTCCAGGACTAAATTGATGTTCAGCGTTCCGAAGTTTCCAGGGCCTGCTTCGCTGCTCTTTGGTAAAGATTTGAACCTTACATGTCCGCCGAAGTGCTTTGACGAAGGAGGGAATTCGGAAAATTTTCGAAAAGTTGCAGTTTTCAAATGACGGTAATGTTGCCCCAATGAATAAACCTTCCCTCCGGCAAACGTGTTCGGTAAATGTTTGAACCTTACATGTCCGCCGAAGTTCTTTGACGAAGGAGGGAAATCGGGAATGATCAAAAAATGTAGCACGAATTTCTAGGTCAGGTTCTCAGCCACCAAAAGCTTAATAGGGGTGAGGTGACCGAAAGGATAGGGTGCAATTGGTGAATGGGATAGAAAGACCATCTTTAAGTCAATATAATTTATTATACGCATTTATTCTAATATTGTTCTACTTGAATGAATAATTTGTCAAAATGGGGAAAAGTTGCGTGGTTAACATCAAGTTATTAGACACTTTGGTTCACTACTTCCCACTTGCTTTTCGCATGCTCGGCGACTGACCGTACCCGGATCGGGCACTTCGTTTCCAACTCCCCGTTCCCTGCACCCTGCGCCCTGCGACTACAATCTCAACATGTCTGTCTGCATCAAGGCGCTTCAGATTCCTACCCGCGAAACTCCCCTACGAAGCTGGGAGGGGTGGCGCGCCGGTCATTCCAAATACTTCTTACACCAATGACCGGCGTGACGGGGTGGATGATAAGTTGGGGGGCACTCTCCGCACCCCGAGCCCCTAAAGCTCCTTCTCGTAATACGTGTCGCACCCCGAGTGCCCAGTATTCCCCTGAGGACAAGAAATTTTTCTAAAACCGTTTCGCTCGTAAAGCGCAATCGCCTTGTCCGCTCCGACGATCGTCTCAAGATACATTTTTGAGTAGCCCGTTGCCTGAGCTTCATCAAAGATCAGGTTCAACATTTCCTGAGCCTTCCCCAGCCCCCGAGCTTGAGGCAAGAAGTACATTTTTCGGAGCTCGCAAACGTCGTCGGTGGCGTCGATGAGTTGGGCGAAGCCTCCGCCGCCGAGGACTTGGTCGCCGTCGACTAAGACGAAATAGCGGGCTCGTGGTCCAATATAGTTTTGGGACATGGCCTGAACTTCAGGATCATTGATCGAATACCCTTCGCCGATCGCACCGATTTCGGTCATGACCTGCTTGATAAGCTCAGCTAGCTGAGCGTTATCCTCGGGGCGCACGCCTCGAATCGTGATTTGGGCACGTGGCATATAGTCACATTATGACTTGCGAAGAAGGTTGTCCCCAAAGGAAGGTGTCGCCACAGACAACGCATGTCTCTGCATTTTTACCAATCAGGCTAGCTTGCACTCGGTGAGCGCCTCGGTCCGAGGTATTTCTGAGCTTGCCTAATGGCTCGCCGTCCCTGCCAATTGCAAAGTGGACTCCCACAATCTAGAAACTTTCGCTTCCCATCCACTATTTCCTTCGGGCTGAAGACGGGCAGGTGAGTGCAAGGCGATAAGATAAGGAAATACCAACTTAGCTCTGAACGAGACCTTGTAGGACTTTGGTAGGTCGACATCTACCGCATGGTCTACTCGGACGACTGAGGTCACTTGCGATGCCCCAACTTTCCTCCCAGAAACCAGATTTCTTAGCTGGCCATATTCAATTGACTCGTCCGCCATCGATAATCCAATAGGTGATTCGCTGTGGCACACAAGAGCATAGTGCTGAGAGCGAGGGTTCTCGATATCAAGTCGACTAGTAATAAGGGAACCTTTTGGCAGATCATAATTGTCGCCGAAAAGTCCATCGGCTTTAGTCCAAGACACCACCGCATCTGGCTTCGAATCTTGCGGACGTGGTGCACCGCGAACCGGGCTAAAAATAACTTCCGGAGATTCGGTTTGCTGTATTAGCTCTAACATTGAGGGTCGGAGTGCATTGCCAATTCCCCAGAAAAAAAGCCCATCATTTGCCTTTCGCTCCATCTCCTTCCGAGTAAATATCTGTTCTATAGTTTGGCCCGCTTCGGTACCAAAGCGGGTCCAGCAAAAACACTCTGGGATTGACATATTAACACCATTATGCAGTATTATTCAGATAAATGCAACACGATCTTAGAGGCGACCCGGGGCGCTTGCGGCAGCACCGGCGGAAAGATGGACTGAGTCAAAAGGAACTAGCTTCAATGCTCGGAATTAGCCAGTCAACTGTTTCAAGGAGGGAACGAGATCGAGCGAAAAAGTCTAGCGAGGCAAACAATCATTTATGCAGATATGCAGAATTGATGAGCTCTCAGCCGAAAATTGATCGCGACAAAGTGTTAAACTCACTGTCAGAAGTTTGGAATATGTCGGAGGCGCATGCAGATGCGCTTTCCAAGATAGTTGACGCAGTAGTCGAATTATGTTATGTGGAGGGGAACCAGGAGAAGTGATCAAGGAAAGTGGTGGGTTTAGGAGTCGCCTAAAACAAGCCGGCCTTACCGATGCTGCCATTGATGCAGCTTGGCCCGAATGGTGGAGTGAGGCAGCCGACGCTTCGATGTCATCCAGCCTGGACCTAAGATTCTCAGTGGCACGAAAACTGGGTTTGGACGCTCGATCCCTTCTGGATGAAGACGGCGAGCTACGGTTTATTTGGAGAGATGAGGCCAGGTTTAAGAATTTGTCCGCGGAATCTGAGGCGGACCTAGCTGCCATCGCATCATACGGCAAAGCATTAGGAAATCTGATTTCGTCGGTATTCAAGCAAAGTGAACTACATCTCTCACGTACCGCAGCTGAACTCCGACAATCAATTCTGGTGCACCGCCCTTTCGTCGGACTTGAAGACCTACTTATCCTATGTTGGTCATGCGGTGTGCCAGTGGTGCATCTTCGTGTATACCCATTGAATCGCAAGCGGATGGCGGCAATGTGTGTCCAAGTCGGCAATCGCCCCGTCATTCTGCTGGCAAAAGATTCATCGTATCCCGCGCAGATAGCGTTTTATTTAGCGCATGAACTTGGTCATATAATGCTTGGCCATTTAAAGGGTGAAACAGCTATCGTGGACCTTGATGACGATGAACCTCGTCGAGAGGAAGGCGACACGGAAGAGGCAGCGGCAGACAAGTTTGCACTCGAATTGCTTACAGGAAACCCTGAGTTTCGCGTCATGCCCGAACAGGGATCAACATATAACGCGCCATCTTTGGCTTCTGAAGCTCTAAGAGTAAAGGATACTGCACAAATTGAGCCAGGTACTTTAGCGCTTTGTTTCGGTTATTCGACGGGCAACTGGGCAGTTGTTAACTCTGCCATGCGTTTTATTTATGGGCCACCTATAAATGTTTGGCAAATGGTTAATCGATTAGCCCTCAGGGAAATTGGCGACAAACATGTACCGGATGATTCAGTTTCATTTCTCTACACTGTTCTGGGAGCGGGCACTTTATGAGATCAGCGGCAGACAATGACATTCTGCTTAAAGGAGCATGTTATGGATTGCTCGCCGAATTTGCCCATGCCTTGCCGGGCGAGGGCCCCATTGGGATACTCGGCACGGCGCTCTATGTTGTCCCCAAAAGAATCAGCAAAAAGAACCTGAAGCGCAAACGTGAAGATGCCGTAAGCAATTTTATGGCTTTTGTCGCTGATAACGTCGTCCTTGAACCGACGAGTGAAGAGCAGCAATTTGCATCAAAGTTAGAAGCTGCTGCTCAACAAAAATCCTTGAATCTTGATGCAGGAGAAAGCATCCTCGTGTCGATAGCTGCTGTTCGACAACTGCCACTTCTCCTTACTGGTGATAAGAGAGCAATAATTTCCCTTGAGGAACTCCTCGAAATTGACGAACGGCTAGAAGTTCTTTACCGTCGCGTAATGTGCCTTGAGCAACTAATGCTCGGCGCAATTAGGGTTGGAGACCCCAAAATGATTCGCCGAGAGATTTGCTCTGAGCCAGAAATTGATAAGGCCCTAAATATGTGTTTTAGCTGCTTTAGCCTCGGAGCGGACCATAATCCGGTGCCTGGTTTAAAAAATTACATCAGTGACCTTCGAAAGTCGGCCACAAGGATATTAACGGCCTAAGTTTTGTTCCGAACAAACACTGCGTAGGGTTCAGCGACTTCAGCTACAAGGCTAATTTTTCTAGGTTCTTTGACCACTTCTCCTTCCTCTTGCCCATGGAGATTCCCGCCAATCTGTAAGCAAGCCTTGTCAACCCGCCCCTTGATGTAGTTGCTGCCAGGTAGGCCCGTACAATTTCCGATACCAACAACAGTTTGATCCAAAGGTAGATCGAAATTCTCTTCCCGAATGCTTTTGATTACCACGGCATATCGCGAACCAGTAACATTTATGCCATCTGCGATAGTATGCCAATTTAGGCCATCGACTGAATATTCTTCAGCACGAACTGGCGGAGCAAAATGGTTAGAAACCATACTCTCCATGCATAAAAACATTGTGCCCCCTTCTTGCACGTAAGCTTTGGCAAAGGGTTGAACTACGTTGATAGGGTGGCAGGTGCTTCCGCCATATCCCCAATAAGCAAAGCCCTCATCGTCAATTTCTTTCATTTTGCGCGCTAGAATCTCGTCGAGCGTTTCTCTAGCATGCGTCCCAACCTTCATGTAAAAGATGCTGTTTCCGGGTGTAAGAATGTTTGACATACTACCTATTCTCCTAGCAGTTCGAAGTGATATTCGTCGTCGTGCCTTCGACCAAATTCCAATCGCTGATTGTCGCGAACATATTTTACTCTTGGTGTGTTACCTCTACCATAGAAATTCTCCAGCCTTTCTGGATCGACAATAGCCTCCGACGCTCGAGGTGAATTGCCATCTAAAGCCTTAAACATCAAATTGCACGAGCGAAGATCTGGTGCATCATCAAGATGATAGGAATGCATTCTCGGCATCATTTTTTGGACAAAGAAGCCAGAGTCGATTGCAAAGGCCTGAGATCTCGCCAGTACACGCTTTGGCCATTCTAATTCTTCGTCATCAGCTATTACAACCATACCTTCGCCTTGAAAATTGACTGCTTCCATGCCCCGCTGCATAAACACGCAAACGCTTTCGCCGTTATTGCTGGCGCCCCATGGTGGGTTAGTATAGAAGCAGTCGAACTCTCCTGGACTTGGGAACGCATCCAAGCAGTTGTAGAGTGTGGACGAAAGGTTCTCCATACGCTCAAGGTCCGCAAACCTATTCACAGCACTACAAATGCATTCATCGAAATCGAACACGGTAATTTGACTTGGCCCGTAATCCAAAATTTCTCTTGCCCGAAGATAGGCTACACAAACACTGATTGCATCACCATCGCCAATGAATGCTAAACGTTTATTATCAGCCCATCGAGCAATAAACTCACTTTGCAAAACCATATCACCAGCTTTCATATAAATCTGGTCGAAATTTCGCAAAGGTAATGGGCGATTTTGAATCACATCTGAAATCGCATTCACCGCTGCGCGAAGGTCGATATTCGTTTGGCTGGCCACTAATTCAATTTACTCTAATTAGACAATTGTTAGTACGATAAATTTATTTTTTAGGGCACTGTGTGGGCGATCCAGCTTTCCTACGGCTCTAGCCGTACAAAGCGACTAAAAGCAGCATCTACTTCGCACGAGGTAATCCTTGTGGTCACACCAATATTAGGTTAACCCAGCCTGTAAGATAACAGTTGGATGGGATTGGTTGGAATTGTGCTTGTACCCTGCCAGAGACATTGTTCTCGTGCGTGAGATAGAGCTCCAGCCATTACCCTCCCTAGTTCTCGGACAGCATCTCGGGACCCCAACAGAGAAACCCCGTTTGCACAAGC
>JAYUOQ010000583.1:0-2346 GCA_043760685.1 Armatimonadota bacterium
CCCGCCGACGGTGGTTAGTGGGACCAATACGAACTGCGTGGCAATCTCCCCAAACACGAAGTTTGTTTACGCCATGAACCAAGGCGACGATACGATCAAGCAGTTCGCTATTGGCACCGACGGAACCTTGTCCGTCCTCACTCCAGCTACCGTCGGAATTAACTCAGGTGGTGAAACAATGGTGATCTCTCCTGATGGCAAGTACTTGTACGCATGCTGCTCTGGCGGTTCCGCGATTGATGCATTTTCGATTGGCACCAGCGGACAACTAACCCCCCTTTCAGTTCCAAGCTATTCAGTTCCGGGAGCAACCGGTGCAACAATCTCCCCCGATGGAAAATACCTTTACTGTCCGAGTAATTCGGACACTGCCCAGTTTTCTATTGGCACCAATGGAGCCCTTACTCCACTTTCCCCGGCAACGGTGGCAGGACCAGGAGTAGGAAACACCAGCTTTGCCGTCTCTGCCGATGGCAAATATGGCTATCTTGGCGTATTCAATGGCGGAAATCCAGGGAGTCCAGTCGGTCAATACAGTATTGGCACCTCAGGAACCCTTTCTCCGTTGTCTCCAGCTTCAGTACCGGCCGGAAATGCACCAGTCTCGATAATTACCGAACCTGCCGGAAACTACGTGTTTGTTGCTAACTCAAATGACCACAGAATTTATGAGTTCCTAGTCGGTGCAGACGGAACATTAAGTCCAGAAACTCCAGCTTTCGTAACCCCCTCTGGCGCACTCCAAATGTGCGTAATCACTCGATAGTCCACATCAGCCTTTGAGACGGGAACTTCTCAAAGGCCTTTTTGTGTCAAAACAAGCATAGAACAAAAACCTAAGCAGCAAATCAAAAAGGGGAAATCAAGGTGGTATCGGCGAATCTCAGTGTGCATAGTGCTTGGTCTATTCGCCTTTCCCGGATTCATTGCATTTGCAAATTCCCAAGTATTGCGTTCCGCCGAAGGAAGAATTTTTGAAGATATTCAATCGATTCCCCATCATAGAGTTGGAATAGTGTTAGGCTGCAGTCCGACCATTGGCAAATCAAAAAATCCTTACTTTATTGGCAGAATTTCCGCCGCTGTCAAATTGTATGAAGCCGGGAAAGTAGATCGCCTGTTGGTAAGCGGAGATAATGGAAGGCTAACATACGACGAGCCAACCGCAATGGAGCAAGCCCTTATTGCGAAGGGAGTTCCCAAGAACCATATCACCAAAGACTTTGCCGGATTTCGCACCCTGGACACAATGGTGCGGGCAAATAAGATTTTTAGACTGACCGACGCAACAATTATTTCCGACGACTTTCATGTTGCTCGCTCGCTCTATTTTGCTCAGGCGGCCGGAATAACGGCGGACGCGTACCCTTCGATCGGAATGAGAAACGCAAACATGTCTTCGACCGAGGTGCGAGAAATCCTCGCTCGAGGTCAGGCAGTTTTGGATGAAACAATCTTACAATCGCAGCCAAAATTTCTTGGATTGCAAGAAACCATTCCGTAGCAACAACCCAAAATAGTGCTCTCGATCTGAATTGTTCAGTATAGTGAAAACTGAAAGCAGATCACCAGTCTGTTGTTTGTGTGCCAAATGATGCTTCTCCTACCAATGACTCTTGCATTTGTCGTTTCTCAACAAGCGCCACCCGTTGACTTCACTAAGTTCAAACCTTACACCGCCAAATCAAACGAAGGTGATTTCATCATCGGGGCTCCATACTCCGACGCACGCGAATTAGAAGCCCGTCCAGAGGTACCAAAAGGAACCATTTTTCGCTTCACTATGGACTCAACTGAGAGCAAGATTTACCCTGGCATCGCAAAAACCGCACCCGGTCAAGTCGTTCCGTATAAAAGAAACGTAACCGTCTATGTGCCAAGTCAATACAAGCCCGGTACCAAAGCGCCATTCTTTGTGTCGCAAGACAGTATGGGAAGCAATATCATCCCAACGATCTTAGATAACATGATTGCCGATCGCCGACTGCCAGTCATGATCGCAATCATGATCAACTCTGGTGGCGGAGACGCGCAGGGAAGTCAACGTGGATTGGAATACGACACGATGTCGGGTAAGTACGCCGAATTCATCGAAACAGAAGTCCTTCCAAAGGTGAGCAACGACTACCATATTGAATTGACGAAAGATCCAAATGGGCGAATGACAATGGGCGGAAGTTCTGGCGGAGCTTGCGCTCTTTCAATGGCTTGGTACCGGCCAGACCTTTATCATCGAGTTTTGTCCTACTCCGGCACATTCGTAAACCAGCAATCTCCATACAATGCCGAGACTCCCCGAGGAGCTTGGGAATACCACGACGGTTTGATAAAGAATAGCAAAACGAA
>JAYUOQ010000584.1:0-2345 GCA_043760685.1 Armatimonadota bacterium
GAGGATGGTTTGGAAGACTTGGGCAAAGTTTCGGGAACCTGGTCAGCAATCAGTTTGGTTACGATCGAGCGATGGTGAGTGCTGCAGTCGATGGTGGTGCAGAAATTGCTGCCATCCTAGACCATAACGTCGATAAAGGTCTTATTGGTGGCTCCGGTATTGGCCTTGCCAAGGTTTCAGAAGGTCTTTATACGCTGCTCAATAGGCTGCAATCAGGATTGGTCAGAATGTACGCTATCAGCATGCTGGTTGGAGTCATCGGGATCGCGCTGGCGGTGATGTATTTTGGTCATGGAGGTCACAAATGAACTCATTTCCTTACTTGAGTTTTCTAATTTGGCTTCCGATTCTGGCTGGTCTTGCTATAGCGTTGGCACCAAAGCTGAATGTCATCCCGCCAAAAAGCCTTAGCATTCTGATCGCTGTCGCCACCCTTGTTCTCAGCGGATTTGTTGTTTTCAAGTTCTTAGGCGGAGAAGCAGGATTTCTTCTCAAGCAAGATGCGGCATGGATTCCAGCAATTGGAGTTTCGTATTTTGTGGGTGTTGATAGCATGGCGGCCTGGATGATGCTTCTAACTGCATTCTTGGGTCTAACTGCTATTCTGATTTCAAAACCTAAGGAAAAGCTTCCGCAATTTCTTGGTTTGTTGTTGTGCCTTGAAGGAACTTTGTTTGGAATATTTAGCAGCCTGGATATTGTGCTGTTTTACGTTTTCTTTGAACTCAGCTTAATTCCAGTTGCCTTGATGATATTGGGCTGGGGCACCGGCGACAAGGGCAAAGTTGCTATTCGGTATGTGGCTACACTTTTTGCGGGCTCGCTACTAATGCTTATCGGAATGGCGATTCTTGCAAGTCGAGCGATCGAAGTCACACGGGTACCAACATTCAACGTATTGCGCCTTCAGGAATTAGTGGCTAATCAGGGACTTTGGAAGGATTCATGGCCCCTTCAGTCATTGGCATTTTGGGGATTCATGATCGCTTTCCTAGTCAAATCTCCTGTCGTGCCGATCCACCGATGGCTGAACGATACTTACGAAGATGCGCCAATTGGCGCCGTGGTTGCCGGTGTTGTACTCAAGGTTGGAACTTTCGGAATGTTCCGATTTTGCCTTCCCCTATTTCCCGATGCTTGCAAGGCATATGCTCCAATTGTCGTGGGGATAGGAGTAGTAGGCATCATCTATGGTGGAATTCTCGCTGCGATCCAAAAGACTCCGGGTCGGGTAATGGGTTTTTCCACGATCAGCCACGTTGGGTTCATTCTAGTCGGAATGTTTTCCCTGAACCATTACGGAATGATGGGAGCTGCGTTTCAACAGTTCAATCACGGTATTGCCGCGGCTGCAGTTTTCGTAATGCTCAGTTTCTTGGCCGAGCGTTCCCCGTCCAAATCTCTTGAAGATTTTGGTGGTCTCAAGAAGTCAATGCCGATATTCTCAACATTATTCTTGATTGCAATGTTGACCAATTTAGGTCTTCCTTTTACCGGTGGATTTATCGGCGAGTTCCTTGCTCTTGTCGGGTCATATTTTGCGGGACATGTCGGTAGCAACGGACTCAATGTCGGCTTCACGTACATTGCCGCTGCCGGAGCAATTCTTTCAGCATCTTACATGCTTTATATGTATCAACGGCTCTTTTATGGTCGGAACGTCGAAACTCAAAATTACAAAGATCTTGATACGAAGGAGACAGTCATTGGTGGATCGTTTGCAATCATCATCCTTGTTCTTGGAATTTTGCCCATGACAATTTTACGTTCGATGGAGCCAAACATAAAAACTTTGAGTAGCTCGTACGAAGCTTCTGGAGGCTCCTCCAATAAATCGCCCCAAGTCGTTACGGAGGCGAAATAACGATGCATTCATATTTTGCAATTCCCGAGTTTAACTGGATTGTCTTGTTCCCGTTCTTGGCAATGGCATTAACTGGAGTCGGAGGATTGATTGTTCTTTTGATCAATCCGAAGTCAGATTCAAGAGCAATCTTTTTCGTAACTCTCATCGGAATTCTCATAGCCCTCGGTGGTCAGCTGGGACTATTTGGAAACGAATACACGATGATGAGCGAAATGATCACAAAAGTGAACCCAGGCATGATCGGGGAATCGCTTATTTTGATCAGCCTTTTGGTTACGGTTTTACTTTCAAAGCCATATTTTGAGCGGACTGGAACATCGTGCCCCGAGTTTTATCCTCTCATAAGTTGGGCCGCGTTAGGTGGAATGATCATGTGTTCTACGGACAATCTTTTGGGAATATTTGTGGGACTTGAACTTCTCTCAATTTCCCTATATGTATTGGCTGGTTCCAACAAGCGTTCAAAGTTCTCGCAAGA
>JAYUOQ010000585.1:0-16927 GCA_043760685.1 Armatimonadota bacterium
TGAGGCTCACTCCCTTGATGCCTTCATATGGCATGTGAGTGGGACAATCGCCACCATAGAGCATTGTTCCACCGGGTAACTCCAGTTGGCAATTGAGAATTCGATCGCCGAAGGCAGCGGCCATCTCATCTTGAACTGGCACCTGGGATCCGGACATCATGACTTTGATCGTGCCTCCAAAGGTCTTCTCGTAGAAGTGCATGGCTTCGGCGCAATTTCCGTCAAAGCTTAAGTAAGGGATAGGTTGTAAGGTTTGTGTCTTTGTTGGTGACATTGTTTTCTCCAGTTATGTTGGGCTCTATTGCAGCCTTTCGTTGAGTAACCGAAAGGCATTCGAGGAAATCGACAACAATTTTTATAAATTTTTCATTTTCTGCTCAAGAAACCTCTTTTCTGGTTCCTGCTTGGCCATGTTGATCGCAACCAAATAGGCTGCCTGTGCTTCCTCGAAGCGACCAAGTCGCCGACATAAGTCGGCTCGGGCTGCGTGGGCAAGGTGGTACTCCATCAAGCCTCGATGTTTTAAGAGGTCATCAACTAACTCCAATCCAATATCAGGTCCTTCATGCATTGCTACGGCTACCGCCCGGTTTAACTCGATTACCGGTGACGGCTCAACTCTTAGAAGGGCGTCATAGAGGCCGACAATTTGCTCCCAGTCAGTTTCTTCATAGGTCGTTGCTTCTGCGTGGACTGCCGAGATTGCTGCCTGAAGGGTGTACGCGCCGATTCGACGAGTAAGCAGGGCCTGGTGGGTCATTTCGGACCCTTCACGAATCAATTCGTGGTCCCACTTGGACCGATCTTGTTCGTCGAGAGGAATTAAGTCTCCATCATCAGTAATCCGGGAATTTCTTCTCGAAGCTTGAATCAACATCAGCCCTAGTAGGCCAAATATCTCAGGTTCTTCCGGCAGTAATTCCCCGATCAGTCTCGTTAAGCGGATAGCTTCCACCACCAAATCTCGTCGGATTGTTTCATCTCCCGAAGAAGCTGAATATCCTTCGTTATAAACCAAATAGATGACGCGAAGGACGCTAGCCAGTCGGGCTGGCAATTCGCCCTTTTCGGGCACCGCAAATGGAATCTGAGCGTCTCGAATCTTGGCCCTTGCTCGAACGATTCGTTGGGCTAGGGTCGGGGCAGAAACCAGAAACGCATGGGCTATCTCCTCGGTCGTCAAATCACAAACTTCGCGGAGGGTGAGAGCAATCTGAGCATCCGGCGCTAGCGATGGGTGGCAGCAAGTAAAAATAAGGCGCAGAATCTCATCACCGACAACCTCAGGCTCGTCCATGATCTCAGAGATATTTTCTTCTTGATTACCGATAGATTGAAAACGAGTCCCCCGACGAATAGTGTCGATGGCTTTGAACCTACCAGCAGAAATGAGCCAAGCGATTGGATTATCGGGGATACCAGACTCGGGCCATTTTTCCGCTGCCAATATAAACGCCTCGTGCATTGAGTCTTCTGCCAAGTCGAAATCGCCCATAATCCGCACGAGCGAAGCAAAGACACGACGCGATTCGGCACGGTATAAGTCGTCTAACGTTTGCTTCACATTGAGCATTTCGAGCCTACAGTCCCTGGAAGTACTCCCAAATGATATCGTCCGAACCCGGAAGCCCCTCGTGACCAAAATCGGGATACATCACATGTCGCTTCTTCGATTTAATCTTGTTGTAAGCCGCAAAGTAAGTACTTGGCGGAGTGATCGTATCCATCAACCCACCAAGCAATAGAACTTCTCCCTTGATTCGCGATGCCAGATGCTGATTATCGATATACCCAAGCTTTGTAAAGAGTTCATCCTCTCGCTCGTGCCGAGGATCAAAGCTACGGAAGTAGTACCGAAGCTCATCATAGGCATCCTTCGCCAAATCCATCTCCCAAACTCGCTTGTAATCGCACAAAAACGGAAAGACCGGTGCGCACATCTTGATCGGAGCTAGTGCGGCACACGCCAACGATAATCCGCCACCTTGCGATCCACCCGTAGCCCCCATTCGAGAAGCATCAACTTCATCAAAGTCCGCCACAACCCGTGCAAGCTGAGCCGTATCCAAAAACACGTTCCGGAAATACATCTGCTCGGGCGGTCCATCAAGACCCCGCACAATATGCCCCCGCAAAGTCATGCCTTGGTAACTTCCCGTATCTTCCGACGAGCCACCTTGTCCCCGGCAATCCATCGAAGCCACCGCGAAACCCCGAGCTACCCACGACAACTGGTTTGCCCAATCGCCACTGCTCGCCGAATAGCCGTGAAACCGGAGCAATACTGGACAATTTTTCTTTCCCTTTGGCCGAAGGTATTTCGAAAACACGGTTCCGCCCCGGGTCCCTTTAAATCGCAGCTCAAAGCACTCGGCAAACTCAGCGCTAACATCCTTCTTGGTAAGGGTCAATTCAGGGTCACAATTGGCTTGCTCCGCCAAGGCCTGATCCCAAAACGAATCAAAGTCTAGAGGCTTAGGATTTCTGCCTTCAACCTTCAGAAGTTCCGGTACCGGCATATCAACGAGGGGCATGTATGGGATTTAACCCGCTTTTTGAGACACAATAATGGTGTGGAGATTGTCGTTCCGGAAGAATTTAAGCACCTTTACGTCCAAAGTAAAGAAAGACCGGTCGTAAAAATCCCCAATCCAGTCCTTCGGAAGGTTGCATCCGAAGTAAAGCTTAGCAAGAAAACCGAGTTCCTCATTGTGGAAATGATGAAGGCGATGCGTAAGGCAAGTGGCATCGGCTTGGCGGCACCTCAGCTTGGAATCAGCCAACGAGTGATCGTCATCGCGCCATTAGACTACAAACCGACCGCACTCATCAACCCTAAAATTGTTAAGGCAGAAGGAGAGCAAATCGGACAAGAAGGATGCCTTTCAATTCCCGGCCTATACGGTGACGTAAAAAGGGCAAACTACGTCGAGGTAGAAGCGCTTGATCGAAAAGGCAGAGAAGTCACTTTTGAATTAGAAGGACTTTCTGCAAGAGTTGTCCAACACGAAATCGATCACCTTGAAGGGATCTTGTTCATTGATAAAGTGGATATCGCCACCCTTCATTGGACCGATCCGGAAGCACCGGATACGGACGAAGTTTGAGAATTGTTTACTTTGGTACCAGCGAATTCGCTGTACCTGCCCTAAAAGCCCTCGCCCCAAACGTTGTTCTTGTGGTCAGCCAACCCGACAGACCAACCGGAAGAGGGATGAAGCTGCAAAGTAGCCCGGTGAAAAAAGCGGCATTGGAGCTTGAATTACCAGTCGAAACCCCCGAAAAAGCTCGAACGCCAGAGTTTGTCGAGTACATCCAAAGCCTAAACGCCGATGTTCATGTTGTCGCCGCTTACGGTCAAATCCTTTCTTTAAAACTTCTAGAATCCGCCAAAAATGGAGGCATCAATCTTCATGGTTCAATCCTCCCAAGCTATCGCGGAGCCGCTCCAATTCAACGATCCATCCTCAATGGTGACGACGAAACCGGAGTCACCCTTATGCAAATGGATAAGGGTATGGATACCGGAGACATGATCGCCATCGCCAAAACTCCCATTGGTCCCGACGAAACCTACGGTGAGTTGCAAGAAAGGCTTTCAATCATCGCCCGAGACCTCATCCGCTCATGGATAGATCGTCTGGCAAAGGGCGACTACCCAAAAACCCCCCAAGAGCCTGAGTTTGCAACCTACGCAAACAAAATTGATCGAGCAGAAACCGAGCTTGTCGTCACCAGAAGCGCATTTGAGGAATATGACCGGTATCGAGCATTTACCCCCGCTCCATCAGCATTTCTGCAGACCGTCCACGGTCGCCTCAAAATTAAGGATGCCAAGTTCTCGCCACTAGAAGGCGAGCCTGGTAAGGTCGTATCGCTTTGCCCACTAACCGTCTCATTTGTGAGTGCAAGCATAGAGCTAATCATGGTCCAACCCGAAGGAAGGCCCGCGATGTCTGGCACCGACTGGGCAAATGGCAAGCAACTCAAAGTTGGTCAAGACCTCGTATAGAAGCCAATTCTTGACCAGAATCAACCTTTTCTGGAACTCAAATCAGCTTGGGTGACATAATCCCTATACAAACCAATGAGCGACGAAATTACTCCCGAACCGAATATTACTGAAAATCAAGAAGTGGTGCAAAAAGAAGCTGCCAAGCCGACTGCCAATAGTCAAGAGACAATTAGGAAAGGAATTCGCCCAAGAACGGCGAGAAGGTTGGCAATTATGGCGGTCATCTTGATCGCTTTGGTTTACGGATTTCGGTGGTTTATTGGGCTAAAAGGCGACATCATTTTGCCGTCCGATACCACCACAATGGTTTCCGCGCTCAAGCTCCTTGACCAAGGTTCTCAGGCGGTTGTAATTGATCCTCAAGGAAAAGTTACCGAGTCAATAGAATACGTCGCCGGTAAATCTGATCGTGACCTTGCGTGGGATCCCAAAGGCAACCGACTATTTTTCATCAGCGATCGAAAAGAAGACAGCTTTCACATCTATCGATGGGATCCACAAAGAAATGCCGTGGACCAAAAATCAATTGACAGAGCTGGCAGAAGCAATCTCGTTTTTGACGTTCAAGACAAAGGCCCAGGGGATCTAGTAGGACTTGTTTTGGTTCGAGGAACGGTTCAAGAATTTACGCCTCAAACCGCCAAGAGCCAACAAGTAATGCCTCCAACCATCAAGGCAAAGGAAGGCGAAGAGCAAGGATCCTCCAGCACATTTGAACTTATCTACAAACGGTACGGACGAAGCTTTAAAGCCGCAAGATGGTTCGGAGATCGGCGATACATTGCCGCCGTCATGAGCCGCGATGATCGGGGGCAGTCCCTCATCGTCCAAGACACTACGCCTGGAGAAAACGGAGCTCCAAGACCACCACAACTCATCTTTGTTGCCGAAAAGATCAATCTAGCCGTCGATCCAGTAACCGGCAATCTTGTTTTCACCCTTACCGAAGTGCTTCCTATTCTTGATCCAGAAGGCAAACCTGTGAAAGGTCCCGACGGGAATCCGATCAAGTACGGATTTGCCCACGGAATCTTCCTGTTAGATACCGCCGGTGGCAAACTCCAAATCCAACCGATCGGTACCAGTCCGGACAGAAACACAAACTTTAGCAACCCAGTCCCGTCGCCCGATGGCAAGAGCATGATGTTCTTAGTAGGCAAATACGCCGGGGAAGGCAATATGGAAGTGGCAGCCTTAGAGTCGTGTGAATTGAGTCCGAACGGTATCCAAAAGCACGTCATCATTAGTGAAGGCAATGTCTCCGATCCAAGCTATAGTCCCGATGGAACTAAAATTGCCTATGTTAAACAAGAGGCGGGTCATCAGGCCATTTTTATCGCATCCAGCGATGGTAGTGGCGCTAAGAACTTGACCGGCTCAGCAGGAGATTTTGCTTCACCTTTGTTCTCACCTCAATACAAATAGAAGGTGAGATAACAAAATCGAAGTTAACGATTTTGAAAAGTGAAGCCATAATGTTAAAGGAGCGTTAAGGAACCTAAATTGCGAATTCACTACGACGAAAGACTTCTCGCTATAAGAAGTCAAGTAATAAGTATGGGAAACCTTGCTCACGACATGGTGCGCAAGGCTTCAGAATCGGTAATAACGGGTAACCCTTCTCTTGCCAGCGATGTCATTCGAGATGACGATGCCGTCGACGCGGCCGAAAGAGAAATTACCCTCGAAGCAATTATGCTGGTCATGCAGGAAAGTCCAGTTGGGCCAGATCTAAGATTTCTAGTGTCAACTTTCGGGGTCGTTGGTGAAATTGAAGAGGTTGCCGATGACGCGGTAAAACTCGCCAGGCGAAGCATTAAGCTTGGAACAAATTTTCCATCATCCATGAAGGTTCAACTAAGCGAAATCAGCGAAATCGCCCGGCAACAACTGGCCAGCGCCATTCGGCTATACGCCGATTTTGACCCAGTATTAGCTCAATCAATTATCACAAAAGATGATGAAGTTGACTCAGCCTACAGTCGGGCCCGGGACGAGCTCTTAGGCTTCTTTAAAGAGGAACCAAACGATGCTCGTGGTCTTGTCCGCGCTATCGAGGTCTTTCATGCTCTTGAGCACGTTTCCGACCACGCGGTTTCAATCGCGAAAAGAATGCAACTGATCGATGAACCACCACCCAGCATGGCTGGTTAGTTCTTTTTATCCGTCAGCTTCGGATCGATAATAATCCCAACCCGGGTGATGCGCCTTCGAGCCATATTCTCAACTCGCATCAGGCCAATCTCCGTTTCAATCGAGTCACCAGGTCGCGGAATTCTCTCCAACTTCTCAACAATCATGTTGGCAAGAGACTCGGTTCGATCCCCAATTTCAATATTCAATCCAAGCTTATTAACAAGCTCATCAAACCGAACTTCTGCCCTCGCCGAAACCCGACCATTGGGCAAAACCTCAATCGGTGGTCTCTCACTTTCGGGACCATCCTGTAGCTCGCCAAAAACTTCCTCAACCACATCCTCAAGGCTAATCAATCCGCTCGTTCCACCATATTCATCTAAGACGATAACGATTTGAGAATTACTTTCTCGCATAGTCTGAACAATGCGCTCCATAGGCAGATTCTCGGGGATGGCTACAAAAGGACGAGCTAGTTTTTCCAGATCAAAGTCTGAGTTGGTATACGCCCTCAGCAAATCAACCGTATAAACTATTCCAACAATATCATCAATATCACCACGGCAGACCGGCACCCGCGAATAGCGAATCTGCGCCATCTTGGACAGCACCTCCTGCAAAGACAAATCGACGTCTAGCCACTTAATGTCAAGCCGGTGAACCATGATGTCTCTGGCCGCCAAAGCGTCCATCCGCAATGCACGGGAAACCAAATCGGCGTGGGCCTTTTCTAACACTCCTTCCGAGCTCGTCGCCTGAATCATCATGACTAGCTCTTCTTTGCCTATAGATTCCTTGCCGGTCTCCTTAATGTTAATCTTAAACGGCTTCAGCAGAAGTTGCGAGCATGCCTGAGCAAACCAAATAATGACTGAAAAGAGCTTGACGAACAGCCGAAGCGGTCGATAAGTTGCGAAGATGAATCTCTCGGGAAACTTGAGGGCAATGTATTTCGGAATGAGTTCGCCAAGGATAACCAAAACGAACAACACAAGAATAAAAGAAATAATCGTGCTAATGTTGTGGGGCATTCCGGAGAACTTTTTCGTAAGAAGGTCCGTCACAAATGGCTCGGTGAACGAACCCATTGCAACCCCAATCATCGTGATTCCAATCTGAGTTCCCGCAATGAAAGGCGAAACATTGTCAGAGATCTTCAGAATTTCCTTGGCACTTTGACTTCCTTTCTTTGCCATCGATTCCAATTTAGATCGACGAACCGAAACGAGCGAATATTCGCCTCCGACAAAGAAGGCACTTCCCACAAGGAGCAGCAATGCTATTGCAATATTTGGACCGACGCCAATCGGTGGTTCTGAACTCATGGGCGGTGATTAAGGAGCAACATAAACTTGCACTTTGCCGGATTTGACCTTGCCTAACCACCAATCAATTCCCATTGGTCGACCATTTCCATGCAGGCGCTCAAATTTGTACCGGCTAAAATTCTTTGTGTCGTTAGGAGATGCTGCCGGGGAATCCCAAGCCATACACGCCGAAGAATGTTGATAGATCTTCCCGTTATATTTGAACATTTTTACCAATGAACGGTTTTTTGGATACTCACCATACGGTGGGCAAAACGGCATATTCGGAGGAATGCCGTAAGAAACTAGCAAGTCATTCATCTTCGAAATTTCAGACTTGACCTGATCATCGCTTAACTTGCTTAGGAATTTATGATTGTAAGTGTGATTCCCAATTTCAGAGCCCCAGCCCCTCAACATATCAATCTTTTTTTGGATCAACTTATGCTGTCCCCAAAGCACCGGTAAGGTGTAAAACGTTCCTTTTACCGGAAAATCAGGGTGGGTCTTTGCAAAATCAGACCAAATGCCAACCGCGCACTTTGGATCAATTGAGCCGTCCTTGAGAAAGGAAAACTGGTTGGGGTGCGCATCGTCAAAAGTCATGACAACCGGAGAAGCACCCGGCGCAAGTTTCATCCGATTGCCTACATATTCAGAAATGGTTACCGGCCGAAAACCCATGCTATAAAGATTCTCAAGATCTTTTCGAAAATTGGAAGGTGACCGAAACATCGCATTAGACCCTTCCCGAATATGGTGGTACATAACCACAAATACTTTGCCATTCAGATTTGGCTTTCGCGTTGAAACCGGAAGGGGTAAGGTAATCCCTCCAGCAAAGATGAGGGGCGCATCTAGTTTTTGAGCGAGAAGGGCTCCGACAACAAGATTAACCAATTTACTTTATCAAGCCTCCAAACACCTATTTTACATGGAATCAATACGTAAAAAGGGGAAAAGGCCATCCTGGCCAATATTGCGCCCGCCAATCCGTTGGCTTAGATACTGACGGCCACTTAGTCGCAAACGATTCAAACTTCGAACGAAAGTCCATCAAATCCAGGGTGGATTCCATAAGGATTCAAAGCCGAAACCAATTCCTCATGGGTAGCATTGCCTCCCGCTGCGTGGTGAGTCGTAAATACTTGGGCATCCGAGTTCAACGCCTTCGACTCCCTCAATCGACCAACCAACTCCACGCATTGATCAATGTCCATGTGCCCAATATAAGGAGTTTTCAAAAAACCATCGCTACATTCAACCACCAAGGCGTGAATATCCTTGCCCGCCAAAAAGTCAAACACTTCACCTCGATAAAACCCGGTGTCGGTCGCATACAAAAGCCGTCGTCCGTCTCTCTCAATGATAAAGTTATGGCAATCCTCATCACCTTTGTGGGTAGCAGACACTGGCGTCACTTGATACGCTTCATGAGTGACTGTCTTGTACTTTTCAAGCTCAATGAGGTCAATTGGCCATTCCGGATAGCGGTGCCGAATGATTTGACAAACGATCTCGTTACCGTAAATCGTGTACTCCAATTTCTCACTTTCAACAAAAGGAAACATGCCGTATTGAATTTCACTAAGGCACATATGGTCTTCGTCACTGTGGGTAAAAAAGACCGCCGACCAATCGGTAGCATCGATCCCGAATCGGTGTACTTGACTCAGGGTATCAGGTCCAAGGTCAAGCTTGAGCACACCGTCAACCAACGCCGCCGACCGTGTTCGAAGGTCCTTGCCTCCATTTGCCCGAGCGTATTTACTCACCCGATCATTTCCGTAGAGGGCGGGAATCCCGTCCGCTCCACCAGTGCCCATCAAAAGAACTTTCATTCAGCTCGAAAATCTCTAAGACTCCACATATTAGCCCCTGGCAAAGGTCTTATGTTTGCCTCGTAGGTGCCATATGGAAATTCAGATCCACTATTTAAGACGATTGGGCTCATTTGGGGTGACACAATGGTCACTTTAGTTTGACCATCCTTCACCGACAAAACCAGCTCATTTGAACCGAAATCAAGGCTCCGTAAGCCAAGAACAGCCACTAGGTGCTGCGTCCATTGGTTACCAGACTCAAGCCTCGCCGAGAATGTTTCCCCGCCCAATAAAATGGTAATTGCTGTTGGGTCATCCGTCCTAGGACTATCGGCGAATCCCAATGCAACTAAGTCGCTACGAAGTTCATCTGATGATCGATCGGAGGCAAAACTCAGTTCTTTGACGGCGATGCTCGAAAGGTACGACTCATCGCATACCGCCACAAGACAAATGTCCGATGATCTACGCTTACCTGGCCTCGCCAATTCTGCCTGATAGGCAACCGCTGCGGCGTAAAGCTCATGGTTTCCAACTACGACGAATTTGTTGCCAGCGGTTGGTACAACAAGGATTGGCTCCGAATACAACTGTGTCGCTTCCAACAACCGCTGGTGATGGTCCTTGGCCGACGGCGGTACCGAAACCAATGGCCGAAGATGCTCTAGCGGCATGAGCCCATACTGAAAGCCGATGCCATCAACTTCGAGTTTGGGCGCCTGAATCTCCGGATCAAGAACGACATTGTCTTCTCGAACCCACTCCGCCCACATCGCCGCCGACCGCGCATAACGCACAAATGGCGACCGATCATCCTTGTTCCGATCTGGGTTCATGAACCCGATAATCTGATCCGCTTCCCCATCCTTTAACTTCCATGGGCGATAGGGAATGAGATGGGACATTAAGGAAAGAGTACCTAGTAAGGGCAAGTCAACCCTTGTCGTTGGTTAAGCTAGTACCTAGACAGGCTGGGGGAATGTCAATTTATCCCTTTTGATTTCAAACCTTACATAGATAACGATTCCGACAATGATTCCAATGAAATCAAGGATGACAAAGGATGTCAAATCGGGTTTGATTGTTACTTGGTTTCGATGGAGCTCGTTTAGGATAAGGAACAGTATGGTTGGGAATACGACCGTCGTCGGACTTTCTCGAAAGCACTTGCATCCATAGATGAGAAGTAGTGAAAGGACGGCGAATGCGAATAAGCAAAACCCTCGGCAAGCAAACCAAGAAACGTAATCTAACAATCGAAAAGGTTGACGTATCGACGACCGAGTTAATAGGTTACTAATGCTTATAGTCTGGATATGTGATGAGAACACATAGGCGGAGCAAAAGATTGCCCCGCCCCATAATAAGCATAGCCCTTTCCGGTACATCCCCTCCACAATTCCTATGTTATCGCGTTTTATCCTATTAGTTCCAGATATTATTACTAGGTCATGCTAAAAATCGCGGTTTTAGGAGCGGGTAGCGTCGGATTCACCCGAAATATGGTTCGTGATATTCTCTGTGTCCCCGAGTTTCAGGGGATTACGATTGCCCTCCACGACATCAATGATCGCAACCTAAGCATGGTTCAACAATTGATTGAGCGTGACATACGAGAATCGAAACTTCCCACCAAAGTTGAGGCTCTTCTGGATCGCAAGAAGGCCCTGGAAGGCGCCAAGTATATCTTTAGCTTTGTTCGTGTTGGCGGGCTTGAGGCTTTTCAGCACGACGTCGATATTCCGCTTCGCTATGGTGTTGACCAGTGCGTAGGCGACACCCTAGGACCAGGCGGAATTATGTACGCTCAGCGCGGGATACCGGTGCTACTAGACTTTTGTGCCGATATCGAAGCAGTTGCTCATGATGATGCTCTCTTTTTGAACTATTCAAACCCGATGGCGATGTTGACGTGGGCTTGTTCAGAGTATTCCAACGTCCCGACTATCGGCCTCTGTCACGGTGTCATGGGTGGGCACAGTCAGTTGGCGTCAGTGATTGAATTGTTAGCTCGCGACAATGGATGGATCAAGCCCGACGAAACCGTTTCGCGCAAGGATGTGGACATTATCTGCGCAGGGATCAACCATCAGACTTGGTACGTACAAGTGCGCTTTCAAGGGGATGACATGACGCCTTACTTACTTGAGGGATTCGAAAAGCACCCCACTTTTTGCAAAACAGAAAAGGTTAGGATTGACATGCTGCGTCGGTTTGGCTTTTACTCAACCGAGTCAAATGGGCATCTGAGCGAGTACGTTCCTTGGTACCGAAAGCGAACAAGTGAGATTCCTGAGTGGGTGGATATGTCGAGTTGGATCAATGGAGAGACTGGCGGCTATTTGCGAGTTTGTACCGAGGGTCGCAATTGGTTTGAGCACGAGTTTCCGCAGTGGATGACTGACAAGCCCTACACGTTTCGTCCAGAAGACCGAGGTAACGAGCATGGCTCGTACATTTTGGAAGGGCTAGAGACCGGTCGATTGTATCGTGGACACTTTAACCTTCAGAACAATGGAATTATTTCGAATTTGCCGGACGATTGCATTATTGAAGCTCCGGGCTATGTCGATGGAAACGGAATCAGCATGCCTTTGGTGGGTGAACTTCCGCTTGGATGTGCGGCGGTTTGCAATGCTTCGGTCTCGGTACAGCGGATTGCGGTGGAGGCGGCAATGTCCGGTGATACTGAGCTTTTGAAGCAAGCAATGATGATGGATCCATTGACCGGGGCAGTTTGCAATCCAAAAGAAATTTGGCAGATGGCGGATCACATGTTGGTTGAGCTTGCCGAGTGGCTTCCGCAGTATGAAGAAGAGATTCCGGCCATTCAGAAGCGATTGGAGTTTGAACCTAGTCTGGCGCGGTTTGAGGGGAATACGGGCGCAGCCCGGTTGCACACCAGAACCGTGGAAGAAATGTCGGCAGACGAGAGTGCAAAGAAGGCGGCGAAGGAGTCGGATAAGGCAGGGATGAGCCAGAAAGGGTAATCACGCCCCTTCAGGCATATTTAGAACGTCCTCACAAGCTTGAGCGTGATGGCTCGCTTCGTGGTTTCGCTGTTTGGATCGCCAAGCAGAATGAATACGTCGTTTCCTTGGCGAGTCTTCTTGCCGTACGAAAGGTACAAGTTGGTCTTGCCGTCTTGGGTTACCATTCGACCGCCAAAGCTTTGCATCGGATCAATTCGGTAGGTTCCGCTGAGGATCGTTTGCCAATTCGCCTCGGTGCCAAGCATTATCTGCCCGAAACTCACGTTGAATGACATTCGCTTTCCAATTGGGAATCCTTGGGATACCGAAGTGAATCGATAGGCTTGGTTTTGTTTGTGACCAAATTCAAATCCAAGATTGCCTTGACTCAGCAGCGACTTGCCGTTCCAAGAAATAGATGGTGCGATTGTCTGATCGTGGAACTCTTCACGCTTTCCAATGTTTGCTTTGAGCCCAAGTCCGATTCCTTTTCTTGTTACCAGTTCGTAGCCCGCAAACTGTCCATCTTGAAAGAACTTGCCATTGAGCCGATCGAACGATTCAGTGCCAAAGTACCATTCAGAGCTTTCGACCGAGCCTTTGGAATAGAGATTCCCGCTAAAGAGTACGAGTCCGCCGCCTTTCGAGTCGGTATCGGAGACTAACCCGAGCGGATTATCAAAGTTTGCATCGACTTGGCCGTAGTACAATCGTCCTCCGATCTGACCAATTCCAGAATTTACGCGCATTTGAGCAAACATGCTTTTCCCGCTTTTTCCGTTATCAAGCTTCGATTCGGTTATGTTGGCAAAAAAGTTGGTTTTATAGGTGCCTTTTCTCCAGCCATAGCTACCTCTTGCTTGCATGACTTGTCCGCCAAGCCCAATCTGGTGACTACTCATAAAGGTTGCGCCGATGCCGGCACGTTCACCTAATTCGTGGTCGAAAGTGGCGATGTTGGCATGTTGGTTCGTTCCGACTTGGCTCGCAGTTGAAAGAAAGCCAAGTTTGGTTCCTCCTTGTTTACCAGTGACTTTAAGACCGTAGTCAACATCCGAGATTCTTTGGGAATAGAACAGGTTTTCGTCATCCAAAAACCCACCGTTCTCAGCAAAGAATGGGCGCCGGTCCGGCACAAATTTTTCGGTATACGAGAAGCTCAAATCCTGCACGGCACCTTCTACGGTCGCAAAATCTGGTTTGATTGTTGCGAGTCCCGTAAATGATGTGGAGAACGGGACCTTCAGGTCTAGTCCAAATCGACTCGATGTCCCTTGCCCGGTAGTTGAGAGGGAATAAGGCGAGATGATTGGTTTTGGCGCAAAGGTCGGAAGCGTGAGTCCGTCAAAGTCGGTTAGATACGGAGAAATATTTCCGCCATTACCCTCTGGGGGAACATACGGCCACGTCATAAAGGTCGCCTCGGATGCCTTCTTTCTAGCGACGAACATTCCAAATTGATGAGCTCCTTTCGGATATTTGAGTAGCGAGAATGGAATTTCAATTTCCACGATCCAACCATCGGATGTCCGTTTGGTGGCGGCGGTCCAATCACCTTGCCAGGCCTGATTATCAGCCGACCCTCCATCGAGATCTTGGGTTTGAGTGCCGTTTGCGTTGACCCAGAACTCGCTGGCACCCCGGCGGCTGTTTTGGCTATCAATGAGCACCAGGACGCGATCATCTTGATCCAGTTTTCCATTCCTTTGGGTCTCATAAGCCTTGATTGACTCGGGATGGCTTTCGAGGCAATGAAAGGCAACGAAAAGACTCTTCTTGTTGCTACAAATCCATACTTCCGTTTGTTGCTCAATTGGTTCTTTGGAAGGGAATCGAAAGAAGCCGGCACCTTTCGTGGCAGTTTTCCAACACTCATCGCTGAGGTCACCATCGATTTTTGGCGCAGCTTCTGTTGTTGCTAACGTGATCTTTGGTCTCACCCAGGTGCCGGGTGGCACCATGGGTGATTCGATCTTTGTTGAGAGTTCGGCCTGACCAAAGGAGATACTGGCAAAAGCTAACCCCGCAACTGTAGCAAGAATGGTTTGTTTAGTCATGGCTGTTCTTCTTTTTGGCGGGCTTCTTACCCAAGGCCCTCTTCATCGAAGTCTTGGTTTGATCCAGAATCTGCTTCACCTTCTGGAGGGTCTCTCGAGACACGCGATGGTATTGACCATCAGAATCCCGCATACTTTCCATATCAATTTCAACCTCTCGCATTGCTTTTGAAATTTCTCGGTCAGCATCTTTGAGAGCGGCCTCGATATCGACCTTGGACTCTTTCATCGCCTTTCCGATTTCATCTTCAAGGTCAATTGAATTTATTGCAGACTTTGCTTCCTTGAGAGCCATGGCGATTTCCTTTTGGATATCAACGGAATTGATTTCAGTTTTTGCTTCCTTCATCGCCCTTGCAATTTCATTTTTGAGTTCAATCGAAGATATCGCGGATTTGGCTTCCTTGTCGGCTCTCGCCATCTCCCTTTGAACTTCGGCATTTGATTGGGACAGCGCAACCGAGATTTCATGCTGAATTTCTTCTTCATTTTTTAAGTCAATTTGGAAGCCGCCTTCTGCATCGAGATCATCTTCTTCGTCTCGTTTGGAACGCTTTTCAATGACTCCGTTACCAACGTTAATGCTTCCCGCTCCGACATCCAAGGTGAGCTTCGTGCCCCCGGAACCTAGTTTGATTTGTTGTTTGGATCCCACACCATCTTGTTCCTCATCTGACTTTCCGGAGGCAGAGATGGAGCCAATACTAGACTTTGCAAAGATCGTGGCATTTCCACGGACATCGAGATTGATTTCACCAACCGAGACATTGATACTTGATGCCTGACTCGGTACCCGGGTGAGCTTTGCGTTGACTTCACCGGCTTCCACGTTTACTTTCAGAAATTCGCCAGGATCAACCTGATTCAGATCAAGTTCCCCTGCAGAAACTTGAGTGGATAGGGAGTGATACTCGCCGGTGATGGCTGCATTTCCCGCCAGGAGTTTGACGTCAGCCCTAAGCCCACTTGGTATTTGGATATTGACCCTGACGTCGATTTGATTGTTCTTCTTTTCGTTTCGATTGCTTCGCTTGAAGTCTGGCTTGAGACTCTTGTCTTCATAGACCACTAAGGTATCGCCTTCCCGTCTAACTTTGAGCCAAGGGTTGTTTAGCCACTTTCGTTCTTCATCACCTAATGGTCGGCTGATGCCCTTGGAAATTTCCGCGTCGAACGAAGAGCCGGAGTTGGTTGAAATTTCAACGGATCCGAGTTCAATATCGACTTTGATGTTCTTTATTCCGGAGGCGTTCATGCTAAGCGAATAAGTTTTCGTTTCCATGTCTGTCCGAGCAGATTTGGCTTTTTGGGACGAATACAATGGCTTTGGAGCGGACTTGGGGTTCCAAGGACTAGCAACAGAAATGGCGACTCCGCCAACAATGGCGATAGCGATGGCGAGGGTTGTTTTTTGGTTCATGGTGTTTCTCTTTTGGAAGTAAATTTTTGGCAAAGCGGTAGCTCGGGCATGGTGTTTTTGGTCATTAGTTGAACCTAAGGATTAGTCGTTTTTTGGCTTCTTTGGTTCAGAACTATCCTTCTTTGGCTTCTTCTTTGACATTGGGTCTTCGACAAAGCTCTTCAGAAGGCCATTGACTATTCCTTTGGTTAGTTGAATTGATTGTTTAGCCATCTTCTTTGAGGCTTCGGGCATGTCAGATTTGTCTATTTCAGCTTCTGCATCCTTCATGTCTTTTTCCGATACAAGCTTCGCCTTGGCAATCTCCTTTTGAGCATCCTGAAGCGACTTTTGGATTTCGTTACTCATCTCCTTCTTCGCCTCTTTCAGGTATCGATCAAGACTTCTTTGATGCTCCCGTCGGGCCCTTATTGATTCCCTTTGGGCTTCCTTGTCATTAATGTTAATGTTAAGGTCAGGCATATTCTTGAGATCTATTTGAGCCTGTTTAAGACCTTTGTCCACGATTTCCGATATTGAATCCATATCTAATTCGGGGGATCCGGGCTCGTCCGTTGACACGGTAATGTGGTTCGGCTTGTTGGTTTTGGTCAGTGCCTTCAGTGAAACACTCTTTGTCTTCGGGGTTGCAAGTTGGGTTACCAGCGGTGTTGGCGGCGTATCGAAAACATTGTCAGGGCCGATCAAATCTTCTGTTCCCCAGGATTCGTCTTCTGATTTGAAGTCAACGGTAGTGTCGCTGGCAGCGATCATTTGGTCAGGTGTTTTGGTTGAAAATCGAACTTGTTTGACGACGGGCAGAATCATTCCAGCTGACACAGCACCAACCGCTAAGACTCCCAAAACGGTTAATCTGGTCCAACCGGTTAGGATTCCACGCTTGGTTTGGGGGCTCAGAATCGCGGCTACTCTTCCATTGAGGCGATGGGATCGAGCCATGGTGATAGCTGGTACCCGTGACCGTTGGTGTTGCATTGTCTTGGCGACTTCGACCAATCGTCCGGCATATTCTGGGGCATCGATTCCTTGGGCGAGGACGAAATCATCGGCGGCACGTTCGCTGTCTTGTTCGAACAACATTTTGAGAATCCAAACAAGGGGATTGAACCAGTAGACAGCGGTGATGATTCGAAAACCAATCATTGCCGCCCAGTCCTTTCGACGAATATGGGCATCTTCGTGCAATACAACTGACCG
>JAYUOQ010000586.1:0-2342 GCA_043760685.1 Armatimonadota bacterium
GAAGGGCGATATTTGGATACCCAGGCAGAGAAGCGGAATGAACATAGCGATGTGAATCTACCCTTAAAAACGGGATGTCGAAGTGGTAAAACTGCACACATGAAGTGGATTCTTCTTATTGCGCTTGGCATGATGATTACTGGTCCGAAGCCCAAGCCAACCGTCGTGATTCAAACCTCCCTTGGTGACATAACTGTCGAGCTTGAGGATGAGAAAGCGGTCGAAACAACGAAGAACTTTTTGCGATACGTTGACGCTGGACATTACAAGGATTCTCGATTTCACCGAACGGTAACCATGGACAATCAGCCCGACAAAAAGATCAAGATTGAGGTTATTCAGGGTGGAGTTGGGAAGGAATGGGAGAAGAAAGACTTACCTAAGATCAAGCTAGAGAGAACCAGGGATACAGGGCTTAAACACCTTGATGGCACGATTTCGATGGCGCGTGACGGAGCCGATACTGCAACCAGTGATTTTTTCATTTGCATTGGCGATCAGCCCGAACTTGACTTTGGCGGTAAGCGAAACCCGGATGGTCAGGGATTTGCTGCCTTTGGTCACGTGACGAAGGGAATGGATATCGTTCGGAAAATCCAGAGTCAGGCAGCCAAGGATCAGACATTGACTCCGCCAATCTCGATAAAAGACATTAGGCGTTTCAATTCAAAGTAAGGTAACTTCGTTCACATTATGAAGATTACGGCAATTAGAGCCTACCGAATTGACCTCCCTCTCAAAGAGGGCAGCTATAACTGGTCGGGTGGTAAATCAGTTTCGGTTTTCGACAGTACGGTTGTAGAAATCGAGACCGATGCTGGGGTTACCGGTTGGGGCGAAGTTTGCCCGCTAGGGCCCTTCTATTTGCCGGCGTATGCCGAAGGGGTTCGGTCGGGAATCAGGGAGCTAGGACCTCATTTGATTGGTTACGATCCTTGTGAAATTGGAGTTTTGAATCTCCGAATGGACGCCGCCCTTCAAGGTCACCCTTATGTTAAATCGGGCATTGACATGGCGTGTTGGGACATTCTTGGCAAAGTCTCTGGAATGCCAGTTTGCACGCTCTTGGGGGGAAGGTTTGGTTCGGATATCACGTTGTATCGAGCTATTTCGCAAGAATCGCCGGAAGCGATGGCGGCGAAAGTGGCTGGTTATCGGGCCGAAGGTTACCGACGATTTCAGCTAAAAGTGGGCGGTGATCCAGATGTTGATATCAAGAGAATGTTTGCGGTTGCCGCTGAGATGCAACCGGGTGAAAAGCTGGTTGCGGATGCGAATACCGGATGGCTTAAGCACGAGGCGATGCGAGTCGTGAAGGCTACTAAGGACCTAGACCTTTATATTGAACAGCCTTGCCGAACTTACGAGGAGTGTCTATCTGTGCGTCAGCACACCGATCAGCCGTTCATTTTGGATGAGAATATTGATTCCCTGGATAACCTCATGAGAGCCCACAGAGACCTCGCAATGGATGCGGTCAACATCAAGATCAGCAAACTCGGAGGATTGACCAAAGCCCGTCAAGTGCGAGATATGTGCGTGTCGCTAGGCATTGGGTTGACGATCGAAGATAGTTGGGGCGGAGACATTGTCACAGCGGCTATTGCCCATCTTGCTCATAGCACTCCTGAGGAGAACCGGTTCTCTTCGACAGATTTTAATAGCTACGGAACGGTTGATTTTGCTGACGGCGCTCCACAACGAGTAAACGGGAAGATGCATGCGTCGAGTGACGCTGGTTTAGGTGTTCGACCGAACATGGACGTGCTTGGTGCACCGCAACTCGAAGTCAAATAGAAACTGGGAAAGGCTTTTGGACATTATGGATGGCGACGGTCCCAACAGTTTCTCTCTCAAATAGATTGTTTTTAAAGTCTAAGGATTTGACTTCTCTTAAGTATCACCTGACCGGACGGCTGTTTTCAGGGATCAAGTCCATGACTATCCTTTGCATGTCCTGGTATCGCATTTCAATAGGCAATTGAGCTTTTACCAATTCATGTTTGGTCAACAGACTTGCAAAGGTTTCCAGAGCATAGTCGGCCTTCGGGAGGTCAAAGCGAACGTTGTCCGTGAGATATCCTTCGACTTGTTCGGCGGTCCAGGATGAACGCTTGACGGCGGAGTCGATGACGAATTTTCTCCGGTATTCGGTTGCGGTTAACCGATCCATTCGAAAATCTCCCAGTGGTAGCTCCTTATCGATTCGGTTCTTTTGGTCAAGAACATCGTGCAATGCATAGAACCCACTCGCTATAAACGCGTATTGGAGCAGGTAGTAAAGCGCTTTGCACTCAAACCGTTGCTCCTTTCTTCCTAACCATAGAGCCCAGACGAACGGT
>JAYUOQ010000587.1:0-5842 GCA_043760685.1 Armatimonadota bacterium
CCTCCTGTAGCAAAAATTGCCGACTACGGCAAACATAAATACCTAGAAGGCAAATCTGGTAAGGATAAAAAGCCCAAAGGACAGGAAACAAAGGGTATAAAGATAAGTCCGCGTATTGCTCAGCACGACATGGAATTTCTTGCGCGTAACGCAAGAAAGTTTCTTGAACACGGCGACAAAGTCAAAGTGACGTGCATGTTCCGGCAAAGAGAGCTTGCTCACCCTGAATTAGGGAAAGAGAGGCTCGAAAAATTTGCACTGGGACTTGAGGACTGCGCGGTAGTAGAAAGAGCAGCATCATTGGATGGACGTCAGATGATTATGATTCTGAATCCAAAACCAGGAGCAGTAAAGAAAGATGCCAAAAATACGGACGTACAAGACAGCAGCGAAGAGGTTTAAGGTTACCGGCACCGGTAAGATTACTCGTCGTCGCTCGCATAATAACCACCAGTTCCAATGTAAGCGAAAGAACACTCGACGTGCTCTGGAAGCTGAACCGGTACTGTTCCAAGGTGAAAAGAAGCGCATTCGGCGACTTCTTGTAATGTAATTTTGTGACTCAATCGTTTGAGTCACCCCGACCCTTTACCGCTACCGCCCACATAATTGGCTGGAACCCGGTGGAAAAGTTAGAACAAGGAAACAAATAAATGGCAAGAATTAAACGTGGCCTTATGCGCCACAAACGCCACAAGAAGATCATTGGCAAAGCCAAGGGTTATTTCGGGCGTAAGAAAAACGTATTCAAGAGAGCTCACGAGCAGGTCATGAAATCGGGGCAATATGCCTTCCGAGACCGCCGAGCCAAGAAGAGAGACTTCCGAAGACTTTGGATTGCTCGAATTACCGCTGCTTGTTCACACAGCGGCATCAAGTATTCGCAACTCATTCACGGATTGAACACTCAAGGCATCCAACTTAACCGAAAGATGATGAGTGAAATGGCGATCGAAGACATGAACGCATTTAAAGCGGTCGTCGAACAAGCCAAAAAGGGACTTTAAACTCCCGAACCAACGGTTGAGCCATCCTAATCTGGATGGCTCAATTTTTTTGTCCAAACAATTTTGCCAAATCTGCCAAAATGATGATTCAGCTTCCACCCATCGTTGCGTAGAAGCATTTAGTCACCGAGGATTAACATATTCATGCTGCCCGAATTTAACCAAGAAGAAACTGCCTACATTGAAACCGTCAAGAACTTTGTCGCAACAGAAGTTCTACCCAACACCAGAGAATGGGAAAAGAACACTGCATTCCCAGATGAAATCTGGCCCAAACTAGGAGCTCTTGGACTACTTGGTATGACGTTGCCAAAGGAGAAGGGAGGCACTGGACTTTCTTGTGCAGCGTTTGTTGAAGTATGCAAGCAGATTGCAAAGGGCGACCCTGCTCTTTCAATGAATGTTGCGGCAATTAACGCTCTTTGTACAGCGCACTTTGACCATTTCGCGACTCAGGAACAGTGCGACAAGTACTTGCCAGGAATCCTCAAGGGAAAGATAAAATTGGCGTGGGGCTTGACTGAGCCTGATGCTGGATCTGATGCGCGACGAGTCAAAACTCATGCGGTACCAAGCGAAAATGAAGGGTTCTACAGTATTAATGGCAGAAAAATGTTCATCACCAATGGTGGTAAAGCTGATCTCATTATTTTGATTGCTCGCACCAGTGAAACTGCACTCTCGGCATTCTTTGTAGAAACGAACCAACCGGGATTCAAACTCGAAAAGCGAATTCACACCGTTGGGGTTTCAGCCTCCAATACAGTACAGTTTGCCCTAACCGATGCCATTGGATGGCATACACCGTGCACCTTTGAAGATGCAATCGGTTTGCTTTATCGAGGAAGACTCGCAATTGCGGCAATGGCCCTCGGTATTGCGGAAAAGGCATTCGAATTGACTGTCGAATACAGCAAGCAACGTGAGCAGTTTAATCGCCGCTTGGCAGATATGCAATCAGTACAAAACATGATCGCGGATAGTGCAATGGAGATTGAAGCCTCAAGTCTATTGCTGAAGAAAGGAGCGATGCTGTTTGATCAGGGTCTCCCAATCATCACTGCCAGCTCTTACGCGAAGCTTTACGCAAGTGAAACCGCTAATCGTGTGACTAATCGAGCAATTCAAGTCCACGGAGGACGAGGAATGACTCACGAATTTCTGGTTGAAAAGCTCTGGAGAGACGCAAAATTGACTGAAATTGGCGAAGGATGCTCAGAAATTCAAAGATTAGTTATTGCTAAGCAAGTTCTGAAGTAATAATAGAATATGACTTCAGTCTTGGCATTTGCCCTTTTATTGCCCGGTGCACCCGGGCAAGCTAAGCCTCTTGAACTTCTTAGAAAGTTCACGGCTGGCGAAAAACTTACTTATTTTGCCAGGGCTCAATTTACCGAAGAGGAGCGATCCGGTAATTTACAAACCTTCATCCCGTCTGATGAAGAGATTAGTTATCGTTACACGATGAATGTCCAAAAGGTTAAGGCCGATGGAATAGCTGAGATCCTCTACATGCGACCAACGATGGATATCACCGAAGGCGATACTGCTGAATCAACTGCAAAGAAAACCACAGAAAAGATTGACCTTAAATACTTACTTGACGTGACGCCAGTTAACGACGTCGTATCGGAAAAGGACTTAAATCCAAAGAAGACAAAGGATAATCCGGAACTACTAAGAGTTTTGAGGCAAGGATCTCAATCCGACGGAGTTGCGCTCGGACTCCTATTCTCATTTGTTGGAGAAATTCAACGACTTGCTTTTTTTGTTGGTCCATTAGATTCTGGGCTGGATATTGCTCCAAAGTTTCCATTTGACGAAGTCACAGTTGGAAGCACTTGGAAAAAAACAGTTGGCTACTCTCCACAAAAGCTGAAGGGGCAAGGCGATAAGCAAGCTGTCCAACGCATTGACTATACATACACTTATCTTGGTGTTATGAAAAATAAGGAGGGTAAAGATATCCAAAGAATCCAAGCAAAGGTTAAATTGGACACTGACCTCATCGAATACGCAAGACAATTGGTAGGAGGCTCGGGAGCCAGTTCATTCCTAAAAACTGTTCCCCTCAAATTTGAAGGAACCATTGATTTTGACTTAGATATGGCTACGCTTCATATGACCAAAGCAGCCGCAGAATCAAAAGGAAGCTTTTCAATCTTAGCCAAGGGTGCAGAACAACCACTACTTGAAAATCGATTCCGAGGAAGGACGAGCGTTAAACTTGAAAGTCGCGCTTTGGGACAGCCCGTCCAGCCGATTCCAACCGTTAAACCAGCAACTAAAAAAGGAAACGGCGGCTAAAGGTAAATTCCGAATCCAATTGGTTACCAACTGCGTCCTAATTTAGGTGGAATCACGTCCACAAATTAAGCCATTGTCACAACACGAGGGAGTTTCTGAAAGAACCCTTGAAATTGCCTTAGCCATTACGCTGGGAATCGTTGTCATGACAGTCTCTCGGTTAGTGACTGGAAGTTTGATTTGGATCGGACTTTCATTCGGCTATTGTGGCACCACCTTTCTTCAGGGGCGATGGCTGTCGCGTTCATATGTGGTACAAATTCCATTCTTACTTGTTTGCGCCATCAAGCAGCCAGAGCTCGGATTTCTCTTCCTCTTGACCTATGCGGTCCTCACCGTTTTGGCAACCAGGGTTAACGTTCGTAGGCTTACCGTCTTGCTTATTGCAGAACTTGTCACTTACAGCTTGTTTGCATTGGTTCTGACTCGGCTTGCTCCTGAACTGTGGCTATTTGCCGGATTTGCCTATGTAAGCATTCGCACTCTCTGTTCTTCGTTATTGGCAAATAAGACCGGGATGCCCCTTGATATCGGAGCAATTTCCGGAACGTGGGCTTTTGTTTCAACCCAAGCATTCGTTTCAACTGGAATTGCCTTATTTTACTTTGAGAAGATTGAGATCACCCAAACCCTCCTTTTTTCCCTAGTGGCAATTTCAATGTGCTGGATATTGACGGTCTTTTTGTACCAACGGGCTCATGCTGAATTTGGGAAGGGAGTTGTGGCTCTTAGCGGACTCCTCAACTATTCGCATGTTTACACCGGGAGCCATTCTCGTCGAGTCGCCTATTTAGCTCGAGAAACCGGTCGCCGCTTGAGAATTGCAGAGTGGAAGCTTGACTACCTAGTGCAGGCTGCCCTCCTTCATGACATCGGGAAAATTGCGGTTAGCGAAAAGATTCTTGAGAAACCAGGCAAGCTCACCGATGAAGAGTTTGTTGAAATCAAGAAGCATCCAGTTACGGGTCAGAAGATCGTTGGCAATCTTTCTGAACTTAAGCTTGTTAGTTACTGGATTCGTCACCACCATGAGCGAGTGGACGGAAATGGCTATCCAGATCGACTTGGAAAAGGGAAGATTCCGATAGAAAGTCATGTTATTTCTGTTATTGACGCTTATGATGCGATGACAGGGCACAGCGCAGATGGACATCGAAGACTTTACCGAGATCCGATTAGCAGTGAAGACGCCATTTTAGAACTGAAACGGTGTTCAGGAACTCAGTTTGATCCTAAGATTGTAAAGCATTTCGTTCGAGTAATAGAAGAGCGAAAGGAGCGAGTACATTGATTGCATTCGGTTTGATGGCTGCGTTCATTCTAATTTGTATTGGACTTTTGGTATTTCATTTGCCGGCAATCCGACGTTCAAGAATGAATCAAATTGGGTGCGCAATTTCTTCAGCTGTCGAAAGCAGAAGTCCGTTTTTGGAAGGAATGTTTGTTGAAGTCGCAGACCTCAGCGAACAAATTGGATTGAGCCTCGGACTTCGGTCCAAGGATATTGAATCGACAAAAGTTGCTGCTTTAATTTGTGATATTGGACTCTGTAGCGTTCCCAGCACTATCCTTCAGAAAACAGAAGAATGGACTCCTGAAGAGCAAGCTCTATTTGATCGCCATTCTGAAATTGGGGCATCAATTGTTCGTCAGTCCACAATTCTAAAAAAGTATTCCAACATTGTTAGTCATCATCACACAAAATTTGAAGTTGAGCCACGTACTCCGATTGCATCAAGAATCATTTGCGTATCGGCTGATTATGTACGCTACAAGCGTGTCTACGGCGTTAGTAGGGCGATGACGGCAATAGAGAGGCAATCAGGCGTTCAATACGATCCTGCAATTGTTGATTCGCTGAAGGAATTGGTTTCAATTCAATGAAAAGCAAATTACTTTCCAATCCAGTTGTATGGATTTTTCTCGGGGCACTGTTAATCAGACTCATGGGTGTGAGTTGGGGATTGCCCAATGAATTGAGAGCGTTTAGTTTGCATCCCGACGAACAAGTCAATCTGATGTACGCCAGAGAGATCGTGCCAACACAACTTAAATTCACACCTGGCAATTACAGTTATGGGACGTTGTATTTAACTATCCTGCGAATTACATCAGATATTGTTTTGACTTACGGCGGAGGACTCGATTCTGCAGGGAATATTCCACCTAATTTGATGTCCTGGATACATTTGGCCGGACGCTCGCTCAACTGCCTTTTTGGAGGCGCATTAGCTGGTCTAACTTTTGGTATCGGAAGACGAGTGCTCAGCAACCACGGTGCTTATTTCGCAGCTGGTCTTGTTGCGGTTGCTCCAGCCCTAGTTATCCATTCTCGTTTTCAAACCGTTGATATGTTGGCGACGACCTTGGCTATCGCTGCAGTTTACGCCTCTATTCGGTTGATCGAGCCAGAGGCGCCCGCATTGAAGTGGGCGTTACTTGCCGGGCTGTTTGCAGGAATGAGTGCAGGAACGAAGTACGTTGGCCTCGTTGCAATCGTGGCTCTGATTCCTGCATGCCTTCATGTT
>JAYUOQ010000588.1:0-5779 GCA_043760685.1 Armatimonadota bacterium
GCCATGTTCAACAGCTAATGGCTACTCAAGAGTTCAAGCAACAAGAACTCAAAGCTGCTCAGAAGCAAAAGGAAGCTTTTCTTGGCGAACTAAAAGACAAGAAAGTCGATCTCGAAAACATTCTCGACGAACTAGATTCCGATGCCGCGGATATCGCCTCAGAAATTCGAGCCGCTGAGGCTCGGGCAAGAGCCGAAGAAGCAAGACGTTCCAAGGAAGCCACCAAAAAAGGAGAAAAGTACGTTCCACTGGCGCCAAAGCACTCTGGCGGATTCTCGAGGCCAACTAGCGGTTCTATCACCAGCCGGTTCGGGATGCGTTTTCACCCCATATTGAAGTACACGCGAATGCACTCTGGCATTGACTTCGGTGGCGGCTATGGTGCCGCTGTTCACGCCGCTGGTGGTGGAACCGTCATTTCCGCCGGATCGAAGGGAAGTTATGGAAGCACCGTTGTAATTGATCACGGAGGTGGACTTTCTACCGTTTATGGACATCTTTCCCGTATATCCGTTTCCGACGGACAAACAGTTTCTTCCGGACAGCGTGTCGGCTCGATCGGATCATCTGGGCTCTCAACCGGACCTCACTTGCATTTTGAAGTTCGGATAAATGGACGGGCAGTAGATCCTATGCGATTCCTTTAGGAGCTGACCTCGTATATTTGCGAGAAGTACTTTTACCAGCCAGCAAACCACTACATATACTAGGGTTGCTTGTGTCAAATCTAAGGAATTCCCCTGGTAACGATGGTCAATTTGTGACCGTTGATCCTGGGGGATATGTTGGCAATTACAAAAGGAATGAATCAAGGACTTCGGCGAATTTTCGCTTTAGCTGTGGCTTGCATTGTGTTTATTTTATGCGGAATATCCGTTAGTGCATCAAGATTCAAAGGTAAGCATAAGGACATTTCTCGGCTCAGTGCTGGACTAAAGAGCGTGAAGGAAAGTGCGAAGAAAGCACGCACTAGGCTCGCTGCGCTCGAAAAACGGGAAGATGTGCTGCTCGCCAAATTAGAGGATGCAACCAATGATGAAGTAGCCGGGGACGACGAAGGCAATCCTCCCAATATCAGCTTTGCCAAGACCGAATTAGCAAAAGTTCGATTTGAAAAGAAGGCACTGATCAAAAAGATCAAAACTTGCGAGCTAAATAAGAAATGCATTCTTGCCGAAATTGAAGTTGTTTCTCAAGTAAGTCCGGAACCACCCGAGGCCAACGACATCCAATTTGAAAAGCCAATAAGTGGTCGCATCACTAGCGGATTTGGAATGCGGCTCCATCCGATTGAACATATAGAAAAGGAGCACCAGGGCATTGACTTTGCTGGTGCCATTGGCGATTCTGTCAAAGCAGCCGCCAACGGACAAGTCATTTTTGCCGGAACCCAGCGTGGTTACGGCAAAATTGTCATCATCAAGCACTCCGTAACTCTGAGTTCAGCATACGGACACCTTTCGGAGGTCACCTCAAAAGTCGGGGATATTGTCTCGGTTGGTGAAAAGATTGGTGAAGTAGGGCAAAGCGGAAACTCAACTGGACCTCACCTTCACTTTGAGATTCGTGAAAATGGATTGCAGGTCAATCCAACCAAATACCTTTAATCTCACAGAACGAAAGTAAACTACTGCCATAAATCCTATGGCAAAGACGCTTTTCGATAAGGTTTGGGACAATCACAAAGTTGCTGAACTACCTGGCGGAGGAACTCTCCTCTACATCGACCGACACCTCGTTCACGAAGTCACATCCCCTCAAGCATTTGATGGACTTCGAGAGAAGGGGCGACCAGTCCGGCGTCCAGATCTGACCTTTGCCACCGCTGACCACAACGTGCCGACTGACGGTCGTGCGATTGACGAGTCGTCTCTAAGCGGAAAGCAATTATCCGCACTAACCCGAAACTGCAAAGAGTTCGGCGTTCCCCTCTATGGCTATGGTCACGAGAAGCAAGGCATCGTCCACATAATTGGTCCACAGCTCGGCATCACTCTGCCGGGATTGACTATCGTATGCGGAGACAGCCACACCTCTACTCACGGGGCTTTTGGCGCTTTGGCATTTGGAATTGGAACTACCGAAGTCGAACATGTCCTTGCGACCCAGACGCTTCGTAGTTCAGCAAAACCAAAGTCACTCGGAATTCGAATCGAAGGTGAACTTGGTTTCGGAGTTACCGCGAAAGATGTCATCCTCGCCATCATTCGTAAGCTTGGTGCCAGCGGTGGAACCGGCTACGTTGTTGAATATTACGGTCCAGCCATCGACAAGCTCGGAATGAGCGGACGAATGACCATTTGTAACATGAGCATTGAAATGGGTGCAAGAGCGGGAATGATTGCTCCCGACGACGTAACGTTTGATTACATTAAAGCTGAGAATCGTCCTTTTGCTCCGAAGGGCCCCGATTTTGATGCGATGGTCGCCAGTTCACGGTTACTGAAAACCGATGACTTTGGATTATTCGATCGTCATGAAGTCCTTGAAGCAAAAGACCTCGTTCCACAGGTTTCGTGGGGCACCAACCCGGGAATGACGATCGATCTTACTGGTGAAATTCCTGAACCTCGTGATGCATCCGAAGTAAGAGCTTTGAAATATATGGGGCTCAACGTCGGAGACAAAATGACCGACCAGGAAATTAACACCGTCTTTATTGGCAGTTGTACCAACGGTCGCATCGAAGATTTACGCGAAGCAGCATCCATTGTCAAAGGAAAGCATGTCGCGCCTGGCGTCCGAGCTATGGTCGTTCCTGGCAGCGAAGCGGTCAAAGAACTCGCTGAGCAAGAAGGCTTGCAGGATATCTTTACTGCTGCCGGTTTTGAGTGGCACCGATCAGGATGCTCAATGTGTCTCGGAATGAACGGAGATATCCTTCGTCCAGGACAGCGCAGTGCTTCGACCTCAAACCGTCCATACGAAGGGCGACAAGGTCCCGGATCACGAACCCATTTGGTTTCTCCAATTACCGCTGCTGCAACGGCATTGAAAGGTAAATTTGCTGACCCTCGAGAGTATTTGTCGTGATCACGCAGACCCTGACTCATGCAGAAATGGATTCGCCGATTGGCACGATTCATTTGTTCGCAAATGAAGAAGGGTTATGTGCCTTGTACATGAACACCCACCGGGACGAACTTCCGCATGGTGTTCCCGGCACTAACAAAGTTCTTGACCAGACAATCACTGAACTCAAAGAATATTTCGATGGAAATCGACGCGAGTTCTCAGTTCCGCTTTTGCCCGTCGGAACAAAGTTCCAGCAGACAGTTTGGGCCGAGCTGATGAACATTCCTTACGGAACTACGATTAGTTACGGTGAACTTGCGAAGCGTTTGGGAGACCCATTATTGACAAGGGCAGTGGGAACGGCCAACGGTGCCAACCCCATTTCAATCATCATTCCCTGCCATCGAGTGATCGGGGCAAACGGGCATTTGACTGGATACGGCGGCGGAATCGAAAAGAAGCGATGGCTTCTCGATCACGAAGCCGAAGACCAATTGTTCTAAAAGATGGACGGTTACAGCCTTAGTTTCGACAAATCTCGATTACAGCGAGATCAAATTTTTGACTATCTTTCCCGTAGCTATTGGTCGCCACAGATTCGGCGTGAAATTGTAGAAAGAGCCATCGAAAACAGCCTCTGTATCGGGGTCTACGAAGATGGTACGGGAGATCAAATCGGATTTGCCCGCCTTGTTACCGATTACGGCAGATTCGCCTACTTGTGTGACGTCTTCGTCATCGATGACCACCAAGGCAAAGGAATCGCGCAGTGGATGATTCAGGCCCTGATGGATCATGAAGACGTCAAAACGGTTGGACATTGGACCCTCGCCACCAAAGATGCGCACAGTCTCTACGCAAAACTAGGCTTCGAACCCGCCAAAGAGCGTTACATGATGATGAGGCGATCCAGCGACCGGTGGCAAGAATCTGACCCAAATGCTTCATAATGAGTTATGCCGACTGTTCGCGTGTCCGTAACTCTAAAGCCTTCCCTTCTTGATTCCGCCGGTCGAACGGTCGCGGGATCACTGCAACACTTAGGTTACGAAGAAGTACAAGACGCTCGTATTGGCAAGCTCATCCAACTTGAAGTTGACACCGTCGAAGAAAGCCGGATTCGAGAAATGTGCCAAAAGCTTTTGGCGAACCCAGTGATTGAGGATTTCTCATTTGAGGTAATCGGGTGAAGGTAGCCGTCCTCCAGTTCCCCGGATCCAATTGTGACCAAGACGCGCTAAAGTCCCTTCGTTATGATATTGGTGTTGATGCCGAGTACGTTTGGCACGACGAGCCATCTTTAGCCGGGTTTGACGCTGTTTTTGTCCCCGGTGGCTTTACATATGGCGACTATCTTCGTTGCGGAGCAATTGCATCCCAATCCCCAATCGTCAAGGAAACCATCAAATTTGCCAACGAAGGTCGACCGGTTATTGGAGTCTGCAATGGCTTTCAAATCCTCGCTGAAGCTGGACTTTTACCAGGAGCACTAACCCGAAATATCAACCAGAAATTCATTTGCAAAGACGTGTTTCTTCGTGCTGAAACCAAGCGATCCATTTGGACGGCTGACGTTGATCGAATCATTAGAATTCCGATTGCCCACGGCGAAGGTCGCTATATCATTGACCATGACGGGCTCAAGGCACTTGAGGATAATGAACAAATTGCGTTTCGATACGTCAATTCAAATGGAGAATTGGAAAATTCCATGAATCCAAACGGCTCAGTATCAAGCATTGCTGGAGTCATTAATAAAGCTGGAAACGTGCTTGGAATGATGCCACACCCTGAGCGAGCCACGAAGGAACTTTTAGGCGGAATCGATGGTTTTACAATATTGAGAGCGTTTTCGCTCATAAAGGTCTAGTTTCGGACATACATTTAAGTGATTTCTGTCCGAAAATAGAATTGTTAGATTGATGAAGAGAATTTGTTTTTGGCTGATATTGATTGTAAGTGCTCAATCCTTTGCGACGGAAGGTCGGGTTCTTGGCAACTTGGGGCAGGCGGTTGAAACTACCAATATTTACGCGTCTCCCAACACCAAATCTCGCATTTTTTACACTGCAAAGCAGTACAAGTATCTAATCGTGTCGAAGTACACGGACACTTACCATAAGGTCGTCATGTCCAACGGAGTGTACGGATATGCTCGTACCTCCAAAGTGGCGATGCTTCCCCAATTGGTTCGCCAATCCGCTCAATCCTCATCAAGGGCAGTTGCGGCCAAGAAAGGATTGAATTATATTGGCACTCCTTATGTGTGGGGTGGCGATGACATCAACGGTGGAATTGACTGCTCGGGATTCGTCAAGAAACTTTACGGAGATATCGGAATTAATCTGCCACGAACCGCTGCCGAGCAAGCCAAAGTCGGTACGGCAATCCGTCGACTTGAAGACTTAGTGGCCGGGGATAGACTCTATTTCTGGGAAAATAAGCGAGCTACTATCGGCCACACCGGTTTGTATCTCGGGAATGGTTATTTTGTCCACTCCTCCCGCGGACACAACGGGGTCAATACCGACAAGTTAACCGAGAAATGGCAACGAATTCTTGTTGCCGCCAGACGCTAGTCTTGGCGGTCCATGATTCGTAATTCTTCGTGAGCTTGTGCTTCCATTCGCATTTGATCCAAGACACCGTCCATGACGGTTGTTGAGCTCAGCCGATCTTCGAGTGTAATGGGACCACTCAACATTTCTTCATAACGGTCAGCAAGCTCTTTCAACTTTTGATTTTGCGATTGGCACTGTGAAAA
>JAYUOQ010000589.1:0-2306 GCA_043760685.1 Armatimonadota bacterium
CTAAGTTCAATCTCCCTGGCCGAGTCTACAAGGCAGGAGACTATCGATTGAGGGAAAATCCGTTTCGCAGTACCATGACCTCAAGAAGCTTATCGCCGACCACCTTTGCGTTGACAACTTGATCGCCGTCCTTTATCCCACCTTCTAGGTTCGATATGGTCGCGTTGGTCACTTTTCCTTCAGCATTAAGTAGGTAGAGAGGATCGGTGTACGTCTCGCCCGGAATAGTTAGCCTAAGACCAATCTTCGTCAACGTATCGTACGCCATCGGCTTTGTGGATCGAACCATCGAATCGTATATTGGTCCCATTTTTGAACCACCGAGTTCCAAAAGTGCATCCCGAACCCCATCGTCAGCAAAGCCCGGATTAGGCAAATTGTACTTGCCATAAAACGCCCTCATCAGGTCATTTAAGCTGGATTTGCCTTTTGTCTCGCCCCGAATAAAGGCATCACTAATTAACCCAACCACAAGACCCTTGGTGTAGTAAGAAAGATCATCTACTCCAAATCCGCCATGCTCCCAGGTTTGCTTACAGGCTTCTTCCAAGGTCATCTTGAGGTTCGTCTTGCTCATCTGTAACTCTTCGATATTGTTGGTTAAAGTTTCTAGCAATTGCGACCGGCTAAGAAACCCAGCTTGGTAAGCATGAAGTTGAGCATAATACTCGGTAACACCCTCGCTGAACCAAATGTTCGGACATCGTTGCTCCTTGGTGTAATCAAATGGGCCTAAAAGTACTGGCCGAATTTGCTTTACGTTCCAGGCATGAAAATATTCGTGAGTCGCCAAGGCATCTAGGTGAATTGTTTCAGTATTCGCCACTGCGATCACGTTGCAAGCTCGATGTTCGAGCCCACCATTAAAGTCCCCAACTTCCAAGTGGACAATGTAGAGATATTTTTTAAAACTTGCCCTGCCAAATAGATTTAATGCAGGAATAGATCCTCTTCTCAAGCGTTCGGTCTCGGCATCAATGTTGCATCGAATTACCGGATCACCAACCCAGATAACTTCGAATGGAATGTCTTTTACTTTAAAAGTCCTTCGGGTAAACCTTCCCAGTTGGATTGGATGGTCGATAAATTCATCGTAACCAGCTGCTGTGTATGTGCCTTTGCCATCATTATCCATCGAAGTGGCAATATCCCAGTCTGCCGGTATGTTGAAATTGAGTTTGCAAGGCTCGGTTAGATGGTCATCAGCGAACATGAAAGCCGAAGCGCCGTTAATAAAACCGATGTTTGCCCGTAAATGGCTTCTAAAAAAGCCCAAACCTTCATCGTTGCCAAACACCCGGTAGTTAATCGTGATCGGGGTCTTGTTTGGGTTCTGAATAACAAAGCCTCGCGAATTTATCCAGCGGAATTTTAGGGTGAATCCTTGAGGGTCCAGAACCCGGATATCAGACAGTCGCTTTTCGTAATCAAGAATGAAATAGAAACCGGGACACCAAGCGGGAATTCGCACCGTTTCAACTTCTTTTGCATTCGTAATCTCCATATGGATGCCAAAAGTTTTCGACGCAGGAAACGGCTTGACTGAGTAGTGCACGTCTGCCCAACTGATGGCACAAAGGATTACTGCCATCACTGTCACAGCAATCTTGTAAAGGCTCGGGATAGCAGTTAATTTCATTCTTCGCTCATTCTGACGGATACCAATCCGTACTGGTACACGCTTTTGGTTCCTCATTTCAAATTTAATCGAAGTAAGTTCGAACATTCGAGATCGCTTGTTTGTAGTCGTCGCCGTTCAAGCCATTGCACTCTAGGCTCACTCGCTTGTTGTATCCAAGGTCTCGAAGGCGATCGAAGAATCCGACGAGCATTGGATCATTAGGCTGTGGGAAGCGTCGTCCTTCGAGTTGGGCTAAGTGGGTGTGCAGGGGAGCGTGGGGAAGTTGGTCAGCCCAAAACTCTTTGCTCGGCTCGTTCAGACCACCTTCGCGTCCTTCAGATTCCCATTCTTTCAGCAAGTGATAAGCGTCGGCGGTGTAACCGACACCATGCTTGTTCAGTATTCGAGAAAACGATGCGCAATCAACTCCCACATTCGACTCCGATCTCTCCAATGACTCGGGGGCAAATACGGTCCCTGGTGGACCACTAGTTGCTGCCAGCCATCGTGCCAAAATTTCTTCTGCCGACTCCGAATCGCTATAAAGATAGTCGAATGGATCGCCCTTGTATGGAAATGAAACGTCTGGCGGGCACCGACGCTGATCACCGCTGCCCACTATGCCGATGGCAACACCGATCTGAGTTAAGAGCTGCCTCGCTTGACTTAGGTAAACGATCACCGG
>JAYUOQ010000590.1:0-5741 GCA_043760685.1 Armatimonadota bacterium
ACCATTGAGGAGCACGTTGAATGAAGTAACTCCCTTGAGTCGAGTCCCTGTTTCAATGCTAATTGCTTTACCAGCGGCTTCGTAAGCATAGTTCGGAACTTTTGTTCCGAATGTGTTCTTCGTCGCTACTTTGGTTGCAGACTTTGCAACGACACCAGCAACACGAGTTCCAGTTGGAGTCATGTCTTGGTTGCCCATTGCAAGTGGCTTTACCATCGATGCAGATGCCAATTTGCTGATCTTCGCGGCAACCGTTGCGGCAGCGCTTGATTTTGCGATTGTTGGCTCAACTGCCTTTACAGTGTTAACCTTGGTGGTGACAACTTTGGGAGCTTTGACTGGTTCCTTGACTGGAGCAAGAACTTCAGGCTTGGTAACCGGGTTCTTAGGCTCAACCTTTGCTGGAGGAGTTGCAGGTGCTTCAGGCTCAAGAACGTGTCGCTCGGTTCGTCCGCCAGGATTGTTGACAAATACTCGAACTTGCTTTGATTTGTAAGTATTTGAATCTGGATCAACTGCCCATGCTTCAACCGTGTGCCAACCGTTAGATTCCTTTTGAGTATCCCAGGTGTATGCATAAGGAGGAGTATTGGTGATGTCCTTGTGGTCGCCGTCGATAAAGAAGCTGACCCAAACATTTTTAAGTTCCTTGCCAAAACCGAGCTTGATTTCGGTAATTCCCGAAACGTTCGCCCCTTGCTTTGGACCAGAGATGTAAACCGGACCCTTGTTTCCTTGGTCGGTTACCATCTTCTGCTTTTGGCTTCCAACGACCTTACCGGTCTTGTCGTAGAGTCGAATTTCTACGTCGTTGTCACCGTCTTTGAGGTCAGAGACCGCCAAAGTAAAAGTGGTTTCACCTTTATTTGCCGTTGCACTGACCGATTTGGTTGCCAAGCTCGCGCCATTAATGCGAAGTTCGACCAATGAAGCGTTCGCTCCATCGTACTTAACTGTCAGTGTTGGGCTATTGAGTGCCCGCTCGATAACAATATTGGTATCGAGCATAAATGCGAACGATCCTGCGCTTAACGCAGCGACCCCAGCCAGAGCCATCGTTCGTTTGATGCTTGTATAGCGATTTAACATTCCCCTTAATTCCTGACCCTGCTATCCATAGACAGCATAACCGATGCTGTATTTTTGCACCAATCCACTTTATTGTCAAGCAAAAAGCGACCGAGAATGCACAGAAGTGCAATTTTTTTGCTAGTTTCGCACGTCTAACTATCCGTGCTTGCAGAAATTGCGCTTCTCTCAAACCTAGTTTTAGGTCCCCAAACCCCACTGGATAGGTTCCTGGCCGCCCCCGAACGAGGTTTGCCCGAGACAAAAGTAACCAAAAGCGGCACAACTTACGATATTCAGTTTTGCAGTCAAAAATGGCATAACACAATTTGGAATCATCGGGTCCTTCTACTGGTCCCGAAGGGTGCCGAAAAGGTCCGAACAGCAATCCTTTATATAACGGGCGATGGTCCATTCAAAGGCGACTTTCTTGACCTCAATTTGTTGTCAACTGCAACCGGTATGCCTGTCGCAATGCTCTTCAATATTCCCAACCAGCCTCTTTGGGATATGAAGGAGGACGACCTCATTGCTCACACTTTTGGGAAATATCTCGAAACCAAAGATGACACTTGGCCGCTGCTCTTCCCAATGACCAAGTCAGCCATCGTTTCCATGAATGTCGTCCAAAAGGTTGCCAAGCAAAACGGCATGCAGTTCGACAAATTTGTGGTTACTGGCGCCAGCAAGCGAGGTTGGACTACCTGGCTAACCGCCGCTTCTGGTGATCGCCGGGTCGCGGGAATTGCCCCCATGGTCTTTCCGAATCTGAAATTTGACTCCCAAATGACCAAGCAAATGGCAGACTGGGGCAAGTACAGCGACCAAATTGCCGACTACACGCGGCGAGGCTTACAAGCTCAGCTCGAAACTCAAACTGGTCAAGACCTCATGAAGATGGTCGATCCATACTCGTACAAGGATAAGATCAAAATGCCGACGCTCATCGTCAATGGCACCAATGACCCTTATTGGACGGTCGATTCAACCTCAGTCTTTTGGAACGACCTCAAGCAAACGAAATACCTTCTTGAAGTCCCGAATGCCGGTCACGGCCTTGAGGATCGACTCAGAGTCGTTTCAACCGTCGGAGCATTTGCCCGCTCAATCGCCGGTCAGTTCAAAATGCCCACGCTAGAAGCGAAAATGACCGACGAAAAGGCAGAAAACCGAGTCGCCTTTAACCTGGATGGTAGCAAAGGAACTCCAATTTCCATCTCCATTTGGAAAGCCGAGAGCGACATCAGAGACTTCCGTGAATCGAAATGGCAAGAAACCAGGAAGGCGAAGACCGATATTCTGGATGTCACTTATGTGCCAACCAAGTGGAATGCATTCTTTGTCGAAGCCAAATTCTCAATCAATGGTCGGACATTTACCTTGAGTACTCCGGTGCAAGTTGTCGAGAAGAAAGGATAAGAGAAAGTTTCCTATCCAATGAACATCACAATGTTCGCAAAAGCTGGAGCCTGAGAGCTGCCTGTTATCGCAAAAACGGCGTCGCGGGTAGACCGACGCTGTTAACCAAGTTGCCACTCGGGTTATCGCTCCAGCAATACCTGACGCCTTTCACAACTCCAATCCCAGGCGCGGATACGATAACCGCCGGAGATTGAATAACAACCTGGGCTTCGTGCCATCCGCCGCCTGAATCGAGCACCTCAAAGCCCCGAACAGGTTTCAAATCCGAAGTCTTAAGACCCCGAATCGAATTTTGAAAGACCACTCGCGCCGAGGACCCGTTCAACTTAACCGTGCTCACGATCGGACTGAAGGAGTACTTTCCGGACTGATAAACCTGCGCCGACGCCAGATCGGCCAACCGCTTTCCAATCTCATATTTCTTAATCGGATGTATGGTGTCTGGGTCTTGTTGATCAATGCTGACAACCATGCCAACATAGGGCAAATTCAGTCCCGAAAGCTGAGCTTCGCGCATCTCGGCCCATTCTGACTTCTTGGGGTCCCCAGCCCGAGCAAAGCCGGGCAGTTGCACAAAGAAAAATGGCAACTCAGGGTTCTTCCACCGTTCTCGCCAATCCTTGATCAAAGTCGGAAAAGCCGTCTTGTACTCTTCGGCCTGCCCGATATTGCCTTCGCCTTGGTACCAAAGAATCCCCTTAATTCCGAACGGAATCAATGGGGCAATCATGCCCGAAAATGCCCCGGCTGGCGCGTTTCGGTCGCCCGGTCCCATCGGGCGGAGTGGGCGTTTCTTATCATTGTCTACTGGCGGGTCAATCACCAGTTCGTTCTTCGCCTTCCAAGTCGTCGAGAGGTCAATGTACGCCCCACCATCAATAGGACCAATTTTCATATTTGGCCCCAGAATTCCGCCTTCGCCTGACCGATTCCAGACTCGAACCGCAATCACATTTTCTCCGTCTCTGGTTACGCCAGGTCCAATGTAATACGACCTGGGTTTATCTTTGCCAAGCGTGCCACCAACCTTTAACCCGTTCACGTAAGTCTGATCATCGTTTCCAATAAAGCCGAGTTCAAGCCGTAGCCCTTTACCCTTCCAGTCGATCGGAAGCTGGAAGTGATAGCGGTACCAACTGGCGCCGTCAACATCCTTAAACTCGTCCTGCTCCCAAGGTTCTGGCAACGACATATCCTGCCAATCAGCATCCTTAAACTCGGGGCGATGCCAGCCTTTGTCAAATCCGTTATTGCCGGGGTCTTTCTTTTCATTCAGGGAATCCCATGCGTTGGCTTCCCCTTGCCATTTGTCCAGCCGGCCCTGAAATCCCCTAAGGTTTGATATGTATTCATCAATCAGCGGCTTCAGCCTCTTGTCGGACTCCAGCGATTTTTGGCTCATCCATGCCTCAATTCGGGTTCCGCCCCATGTTGCCTGAATCAAGCCAATCGGCACTTTGGCTGTCTTTCTCAGTTCAATGGCAAAGGCCGTTCCAATTCCTGACCAATTCCCAATCGATTGCTTCGAGCCAACGATCCAAGTTCCACGAATCTCCCGCAGAGGAGCCTCAACGCTTTGCTTCACGACTCGGAAGAGACGAATGTTCGGGTCAACCGAGGCCTTCATTCGGTCGACTTCTTTGCTTCGGCTGACCGGCCATTCCATGTTACTTTGACCACTAATCAGCCAAACATCGCCCATCAAAACATCAGAAATCACCGTCTCTTGACCAGCAGACTTTATCCGCATATCAAACGGACCACCTGCGGCTTGTTTCGGTAGTCGCAACCGCCAAGTTCCTTCGGGCTTGACTATTGCTTGGGATCGAAATCCCGCAAACTCAACTTCAACGGTTTTTCCTGGAATCCCTAGCCCAAAAACCGGAACCGACATGCCACGAGGTAGCACCATGTGATCGGCAAAAATAGGTGCCGGGCGCAACATCATTTGCAAGCCAAGGGCAATTGTGGCTAAGACCATCCTGGTGTCTATCCATTATGACGCCAGTTTGCTGTTTGTCGTCAGCCGTTTACCGCAAAAGATTCGGACCGTCGGATAGGCTTTCGACAATAATTTGAAGTTGCCCAAATGTGTCCATCGGACACCCTAATTCGGAGTCAGGATTACGGTGCAGTAACTCGAGCCAGATGCTTCGAATTCTCGTTCCCTGCGAAGCAGATGCCACAAACTTCAATTGACAAACTGAAAATTACCCCATCCAACTATACAAGCATGAGCTGGACGGGCTTTCTCATTAAGCCTCCCTGCTTGGAGTCCCGCCTGGAATGTTAAGCGTCCGAATTGGCCGAACCTCAATCGTTCCATACTTGGCGGGAGGTATCCCCGACGCAAGCCGAATTGCTTCGTTCAAATCCTTTGCATCGAGGAGATAAAATCCGGCGAGCATTTCCTTCGTCTCCGCGAAAGGGCCGTCGGTGACTGATAGTTGACCATTTCGAACGCGCACCGAGGTTGCTGTGTGAACGGCATGCAACGGCTCTGCAGCGAGCATGTGCCCGCCATCTACCAATTCTTGTGCATATGCCCCGCACGTTTCGTCGGGGCAGGCGTTCCAGTTCTCTTGGTCAAGATAGACGAGGCAAAGATATTTCATTTGGACATTAGCTCCACTAGCTGGTCAAGGGCTTGTCCCCAACCAGTTTGGAAACCCATCTCCTCATGCTTTTGCCGATCTTCAGCATCCTTGTGCATCGCAATGGCTCGGTAGAGCGTGCCACCTTCGACATCTTCCAATTCAATGACACCCGTAAAATATGGCTTTGGCGAAGGACGAAAACCTGCTACAAGTGCGTCGGTAAAAACTAGTCGCTCGTTTTCGAGGCACTCAAGAATGCATCCAACGTTCGGAAACTCTTGACCCTCTGGAGAAGACATGGTGATCTTCGACGCACCTCCCGGTCGAAGCTCCATCTCCGCTGACGTCGTCGTCCAAGGCTTTGGTGTAAACCATTGAACGATCAAATCAGGTTTAGTCCAAGCGGCATAGATGTCTTGGCGACTTATTGGCACGATCCGCTCGAGAACGAGGTCTGTTTGCGGATCGATTTGGGTTTTGGTATAACTCATTAGTTTCTCGGTAGGGTTTACCCCTGCTAAAGGGTCTGTAGAACGCCGTTGACGACCCAAGTTACGCCAAACTTGTCTGTAACCATACCAAATTTCTCTGCCCAAAAGGTCGGTTCATACGGCATGAAGACTTGACCGCCATCGGCAAGTATGTTGAAAATTT